>NZ_JAODZG010000039.1:0-31759 GCF_029835135.1 Stenotrophomonas sp. GD04145
CACCAGCACGTCGCTCCCCAGCGAGGTGTGCAGCCGCAGGAAGCGCTGTGCATGCGATGGGCCGGCCAGCGCTGCCCGCAGGTTGTTTACCAGGTCCATGGTGATTCCCCGACTTCCCGTGCTTCAAGGTGGTCTGCATGCGGCATGCGCATCGGCTTCCTCCGGTTCCCGCTTCCGCGTGGCCTGCGCCCCTCTGCGGGGCGACAGGCTCACACGATCATCAGGCGGCCTGGACGATTTCTTCCAGCTGCAGGCGGACGCCTTCGCTGATCTTCAGGCGGTAATCGCGTCCACCGGCCGTGATCTGCAGTTCGCGCACGTTGCTCACCAGCTGCGGCTTGCCCACGACCGGGGCATCCATGTGGATGCGCCAGGAACCGCGGCTGATCTGCGCGGCCACGTTGCGGGCATCCTGGCGGGCAGCGGGCACCGCGGTCTCCAGCAACTCGATCACATGTTCGGGGCGAAGCCGGTTCCAGGCACGCACACGGTCCAGCTCACGGCCAAGGCCGAGTTCCAGGCTGTCACAGTGGTTGAGAGCCGCTTCGCGGTCGAATCCATAGAATTCCATTGCCTTCTCCATTTGCTCAGTATCAAGACACTTTGTATTTGAAGTCACCCTTCTTGCCGGCGGTGACCTTGATGGCGTTGATCCGGTTCCCCTCGGCCATCGCCGCCAGCACGCTCTCGGCGATTTCCGGCAGCAAGGTTCCATTGAGGATGTGGTCAACGTTGCGGGCACCTGAGTCCACTTCGGTGCAACGCGCAAGCACGGCCTCCACCAGACTGTCGTCCCAGCTGAAGGTGGCCTTGTGGTTGGCAATGACGCGGTCGCGGATGCGACCGAGCTTGAGCGTGATGATCCGCGCAAGCACGTCATCGTTGATCGGGTAGTACGGTACGACCTTGAGGCGGCCGAGGAAGGCCGGCTTGAAGCTGCGCATCAGCACCGGGCGCAGCGCGTCGGCGAGCGCGTCGGCCGCCGGAATCTCCTCGGCCGGCTTGTTCAGGCAGGCCTGCATGATCTGCGAGGAGCCGATGTTGGAGGTCAGGATGATGAGGGTATTGCGGAAGTCGATTTCGCGGCCTTCCGCATCATCCATCACGCCCTTGTCGAACACCTGGAAGAACATCTCCAGCACGTCGGGATGGGCTTTCTCCACCTCGTCAAGCAGCACCACGCTGTACGGGTTGCGGCGCACGGCTTCGGTCAGCACGCCGCCTTCGCCGTAACCGACGTAGCCCGGCGGCGAGCCTTTCAGCCCGGACACGCTGTGCGCTTCCTGGTATTCGCTCATGTTGATGGTGATCAGCTTGCGCTCACCACCATAGAGGATGTCAGCCAACGCCAGCGCGGTCTCGGTTTTGCCGACACCGGAGGGGCCGACGAACATGAAGACACCGCGTGGCTTGTTCGGGTCTTCCAGTTTGGCCGTGGCGGTGCGCACGCGCTGGGCGATCGCATCCAGCGCGTGGTCCTGTCCGATCACGCGCTCGACCAGCAGGTTTCCGAGCGTGCGCACGGTACGGATCTCGTCCTTGACCATGCGGCCCAGCGGCACACCGGTCCATGCCGACACGATCTCCGCGACCACGGTTCCGTCAACCTGCAGCGGGACCATCGGCGTCTCGCCCTGCAGCTCGCGCAGCTCGGCCTGCAGTCGCGCCAGTTCAGCATGCTGCGGCGACAGTTCCGGCTTGGCCTTGCCGCGCTTGGCGGCTGGCTTGGCCACGGCGACGTCGCCCTCACCGTCATCGCTGGGCGCTTCGCCATCGGCCGCCTGGGCCTGGCCCTGCTCCATCTGCTGGCGCAGCGCGGCAATGCGGTTTGCCAGTTCGCGCTCGCGGGTGAGGCGCTCTTCATTGCTGGCCAGCACCGCCTGCGCCTCCGCCTGCTGGGCATGCAGCTCGTCCAGGCGCTCGCTGTGCTGTGCGCTGCCGCCTGCGGTTTCGCGCTGCAGCGCGCTGATTTCCGCCTGCAGGCGATCCAGGTGCTTGCGGGTGTCTTCGATGATCGCAGGCGTGGCGCTCTGTCCAAGTGCGACCTTCGCGCAGGCGGTATCGAGCACGCTGACAGCCTTGTCCGGCAGCTGGCGGCCACTGATGTAACGGTGCGACAGACGCACGGCTTCGGTCACCGCTTCGTCCAGAACGCGGATGTTGAAGTGCGACTCCATCAACCCGACCATGCCGCGCAGCATCGCTGCGGCCAGCACTTCACTGGGCTCTTCAACCTTGACCACCTGGAAGCGGCGGGCCAGCGCCGCGTCCTTCTCGAAGTACTTCTTGTACTCGCTCCAGGTGGTCGCCGCGATCGTGCGCAGCTCACCGCGGGCCAGCGCCGGCTTGAGCAGGTTCGCCGCATCGTTCTGGCCGGCGGTTCCACCGGCGCCGATCATCGTATGCGCTTCATCGATGAACAGGATGATCGGATGCGGGCTCTTCTTGACCTCGTCGATCACGTTCTTCAGGCGGTTCTCGAACTCGCCCTTGACGCTGGCGCCGGCCTGCAGCAGCCCCATGTCCAGCGTGTGCAGCTCGACACCCTGCAGCACCTCCGGCACATCCTTGTCGGCAATGCGCCGGGCGAGCCCTTCGACCACGGCGGTCTTGCCCACGCCGGCTTCGCCGGTGAGGATCGGGTTGTTCTGGCGGCGACGCATCAGGATGTCGATCACCTGGCGGATCTCGCCATCACGGCCGATCACCGGATCGATCTTGCCCTCGCGGGCGCGCTGGGTCAGGTTGGTGGTGAACTGGTCCAGCGCCGGCGTCTTGGACAACCCACCCTTGGCCTCGCCGGATACGGCTTCCTCGCCCTCACCGCCCTCGTCCTTCGCCGAGGCATCGGCGAAGCGGACGGTCTGCACCGCCTCCTGCGAGCCCTCGGTGAGCTTGGCGAAGTCGTGCTTGAGCTCTTCGCGCTTGAAACGCACGAACAGCTTCGAGCCACGGTAGGCCAACTGCGCCAGGTCCGGCTCGGTCAGCAGCGCCAGCAGCAGATGGCCGCTACGAATGCGGGTGGTTTCCGAGTCCAGCGAGGCGATCAGCCAGGCGTGCTCGAACAGCTTGGGAATGTGCTGGGAGAACACCGGCGTGCGGCCGTTGCCGGTCTTGAACTGACTGATCTCATCGTTGAGATCACGCTCCAGCGATTCCGGCAGGATGCCGCTGCGACGGGCGATCAACACGAAATCGCTCTTCGGCTGCTCGAGCAGGGCCAGGAACAGGTGCTCCAGGTCCACCTCATAGTTGCCGCGCGCCATGCACAGGTTCGCGGCCCGCTCGGCCGCCTGGCGGCAGGTGTCGTCCAGCTTGCTGATCAGGGTCTTGAGGTTGATGCTCATGCGGAAACACGCACTCCTTGCTGGAACCGTTCGAGGACCGCAGGCACGGACGCCTGCGGCGGGTTGTCATTGCAGCGTGTGGATGCCATAGGTGGTGTCCTCACGCGATGTGGTCTGCGCCTGGGTGCACATGTAGCTGTCCCAGCCCAGCCGAGCGCCGCCGCCGCTGCCGAGGGCGCTGCCCTGCACATCCTCGGCGCGCAGCACCAGCCGCACTTCGTACTCGAGAACGCCGCCGGTCAACAACGACAACCACTTGGACAGGGCTTCGGCCGCACTGCCACCCGGCAGGAAGGCGTCGAACTGATCGCGCCGCAGCGGCCCGATGCGCAGTCGCATGCGCAGGTCTCGCTGCCAGACGCGATCGCCAGCCAGGGCACTCGCCCCCAGCACCGCATTGGCCTGGCCCAGCCGCGTTGCCTGACCGGCGGGCACCCGGTACCACGCGCCGACAAACTGCTCCAGGTGCAACGGCACCTGGAAATAGTCCGACAGGATGCGCTGCATCAGCACGGCCGATACGGGGCGCTGGCGCACGGCACCGGCGTAATAGGCAACGGCCTGATCGAAGATCTCGCCCTCGCCCTCGTGCAGGCGATCGCGCAGCTCGCTCATGCCCATGCCGAGCAGCGAGAGCACCAGCGGCAGGAAGCGCTCGCGGCGATCCAGTTCGTACTGCAGCGCCAGCCGATGCTTCTTCCACGCCGCGTAATGCAGCGATACGGCGCGTGTGGAGAAGATGTCCAGGAACGCGCGCGCGGTGCGGTCGCGCTGGTACAACTCGCGCAGCTGCAGGGTCTCGGTGTAATGCAGCGGCAATGCGCCAGCGGTGCCCAGCAGGCCCATGAACTGCGGGGTCAGGTGGACCTCGGCCAGTTCCTCGCCGTGCAGCGCCTGCTCGATGGCCTCGCGCCCCTCCAGCCGCTCGCCCTTCAGCGAGTAGACCTCACCCTCCGCGGACAGCTCGGTGGCCGGGAAGCCCAGCGACAGCGAGTTGCGGAAGCGCACGCGCATCGGCACGGCCTGGCCGGGCTTGACGCCTTGCCGCTGGAACACCTGCTCAAGCAACCGCACCGCCTGGAAGAACTGGAAGCGGTGGGGCTCGGTGAGCAGCTGCTGGGCTACGCCAGGATCGATTCGCCGCTGCGCGCTGGGCATCGGACGATCTCCTCCCCGCTGTCGCCGGAAACCAGCACCAGACGGGTAAAGCTGTTGGCATGCACGTAAAGTGCGAAGAAGTGGTCCATCACCTGGGCAAAGGCGGCCACACCGGTACCCACGAAGTGGGCTTCATTGATCGTCAGGCGGATCTCCAGGCCACGCACCACCGAAGCGAACTGGCGACCGTGCATCCAGGTGGTGGTCGGGGTCTGCTGCAGCTCGAGGATGCCGTCGATCTGGCGAGCGGAAACATTGCTGCCGGACAGGTCGTACAGGCGCAGCATCTCCTTCAGTGCTGGCAGGCCGCTGGCGGTCAGTGACAGCTGGTTCAACGACAGGTGCGAGATCAGGCGCCACTGCGCATTGCGGCCATGGCGGAAACGCAGCGGTTTGGTCGGCTTGCGCAGCAGGCTGATCGCCCTGGCCGGGCTGCCGCCCTCGATGTTCAGGTCACCACCGGCCACACCGAACGCGAGCTGGTTGGGCAGATCGCGGTTGCTGCAGGTCAGCTCCAGGCTGACCGTGTCGGTCTGCGGAAGTACCGGATTGAATGACAGGTCGACGAAGCTGATCTCCGTCTCGAATCCGGGACTCTGCCGTGCGACATCCTCATCACGACGTGCCACCCAGTACTGACCGGTCCGCTCCGGATCTTCACCGTGATGCAGCGAGTAGAACGGACGGAAGGCCTGGATCAGTTCGCCCTGCGGTGTCTGCCGGATGCGGTGCACCGAGTCGATCGAGTGCACCTCGTAGGCGAAGGCGCGACGCGCGTCGGCCAGCACCGGATAGTTGACCGTGCGATGGGTGACGCGGATCGGCTCGCCACTGGTCCTGAACAGGTTGACGATGGGGGTGCAGCCCAGGCGCACGTTGTGCGTTCCCAGCTCCTCCAGCACCATCGTGTTGCCCCGGTCCTGGCCCTGCGCATGCAGCACCAGGTGAAGCGTGAAACGACGACTGGCGCCGGCGGTCACTGTGGGCAGGTGCAGATCGACGAATCCGAACTTCTCCGGATAGGCGAACAGCTCGGTCAGCAGCCGGTACGCCGGATGCGAGCGCGCCGGGAAGTCGATCAGCGCCTCATCCTCGGCAAAGCCCACCGGGCTCAGCGGGACCTTTTCCAGGCGTCGCCAGCGGCCATCGCCATCGGATTCGACATAGGCCGCCTTTACCCCGAGCATCAGCGCATCGCGCAGAGCGGCCCGCACCGACGGCTCGCCATCCAGGAACAGGCGAAGCTGATCGGTGCCCAGCTGGCCGAAGCCGAGCTGATCGGACAGCAACTGGAAGCCCAGCGAGATCTGGCCGCCGGTGCCCGCCGGCAGCGTCGTGGCCATCGGTGCATCGGCGACACTGCGGTAGACCACCTGCTGTACCCCGATCGGTGCCAGGACCACGTCGTAGGCGGTGCGGAAATCACACGGAACGCCACGCACGGGGCGGCTCTGCAGGGCGGTACCGCGGGGTACGCGCACCGGCGCGCTCAGTTTGGAGGCTACCCCTTCCATGTCGAAGTGGGCGATCGAGCACGACGGGAACGGGCGCAGGTAATGTGGATAGAGCACATCCAGCAGCGCGTCGGTGAACTCGGGATAGTCGTCCTCGATGCGCTTGGAAACGCGGGCACTGAGCAGCGCGAACGCTTCGATCAGCCGCTCGACATGCGGGTCCTGGCTGCCCTCCGCGGACAGTTGCAGGCGGCCGGCAATCTTCGGGTAACGCTCGGCGAACTCGCGTCCGTAACGACGGAGATAGGCCAGTTCGCGTTCGTAATAAGGAAGCAGGTCCTGCATCAGCCGGCCTGCGTGCGACGTGCGCGGGTGACCTGGTACTGCAGGGTCGAGGGCTGCAGCATCGCGTCGAAGCTGACCGGCTCGCGCGCCGGTTCCAGATCCAGCAGCGCATGGATGGTGAAGTGCAGGCCGCCGGCAAACTGATTGCCGGCGTCCAGGTGCACGTTGACGTTGCGGAGCCGGCGCTCGTGTCGCGCCACGGCCTGCTCCAGGGAGCGGCAGATGGCGGCGCGATCATAGGCGTTGGCCAGGCTCATCGCGGAGAAATCGGCCAGCCCGTAGGTCAGCAGCGACTGCCGGCAGTTGGGGAACTCCTTCATGTCGCCTTCCTGGAACGCGGCGCGCGAATTCAGCAGCCCTTCCAGGTCACGGGCAATGGATTCCTTGTACTGCTCCAGCGAGACGGACTTGAATACCGGCCCGGCGCCCGGCTGCTTGGGGGCGTCGTCGAACAGTTTTTCCAGCAGGCTGGGTTCGAGTCCCTTCATTGGTCGATCCACTCAGGTTCGGCATCCGTGCGGGCGGCAGCGGTGCGGCAGAGACAGGGCCGTTCCTGGCCCTGCCCGACGATCAGACTGCGATGGCGCACGAGGCGCCATCGCAGTGACACAACATCACACGGTGTAGTTCGGGATGTTCTTGGTTGCGCTCCACTGCGCCACGGTCTTGCCACCAACGCCGCCTTCCGGCTTCTGCTGCTGGTAAGTCCACTTGATGGCGCCGAAGCTCAGCTGAACAACTTCCTGCGGCATGCCTTCCTTGTCCACCGTCGTGGTGACGCGGTGGACCAGCACGTTCAGCAGCTCGACCGTGTAGTAATTGATCGCGTTGCCGTCCTTGTCGGCGCGCATGAACTGGATCTGCGCCTTCGGGAAGGTGGTGCCGTTGGAGGCGGCCTGGTTCAGGGCCGTGGAGGCGAGGTCGATCGACTTGGTGATTTCGATCGGGGACAGGTTCACGCGGGCAGCGGTGGTGCCGCCGGAGGTCGACGCGGTGGCCGAACGCGGCTGCAACAGGTCCTGCGAGAACGACTGGATTTCAATCCAGTCCTTGTGCTTGTCGTCGTGCGACTCGCCCTTGATGGTGTCAATCGAGAGGAAAGCGTGCTGCATATCTGGTCTCCTAAATTCCGTTCTTCCGTGAGATTTGATGTGCCAGGCGGGGGCCTGGCGGTTAAGGGGGGCTGCGCCCTCTTGAAATAAGCGTCACTGCAATCCGGGGAGCGGACTCCCCTGGACGCTTCAGTTACAGCAAACCGTTACGACTTTTTCGCGGACGCCGGCAGTTCGGCGACCAGACGCAACGAAACAGACAGCTCATCGAGCTGGAAATGCGGCCTGATGAAGGCCACCGCGCGGTAGACACCAGGCTTGCCCGGCACCTCCGAAACCTGCACAGATGCCTCGCGCAACGGGAACTGGGCCTTGGCTTCCTGCGATGCGTTGTCGTCCAGCAGCACGTACTGGGCGATCCATCGGTTCAGGAATTCCTCGACGTTGCCCGCCGATGCGAAGCTGCCGATCTTCTCGCGCATCATCGCCTTGAGGTAATGGGCGATGCGCGACACCGCGAAAATGTACTGCAGCTGGGCAGACAGGATCGCGTTGGCGTTGGCCGAATCGGTGTTGTACTTCTTCGGCTTCTGTGCCGACTGTGCGCCGAAGAACGCGGCGTAGTCGGTGTTCTTGCAGTGCACCAGCGGCATGAAGCCGAGGTCACTGAGTTCCTTTTCACGACGGTCGGTGATGGCCACTTCCGTCGGGCACTTCAGCGCGACTTCGCCATCATCGGTGCGGAAGGTATGGGTCGGCAGGTCCTCGACCAGGCCGCCACCTTCCACGCCACGGATTGCCGCGCACCAGCCGAAGTTCTCGAAGGCCTGGGTCAGGCGCGCACCCATCGCATAGGCGGTGTTGCACCACAGGAACTTGCTGTGGTCGGCCGCTTCGATCTCCTCGACGAAGTTGAAGCCTTCGACGGTGGTGCCATCCTTCGGGTTGTACGGCAGACGGCCGAGGAAGCGCGGCATGGTCAGACCGACATAGCGGCTGTCCTCACTCTCGCGGAACGACTTCCACTTCGCGTACTCGACCGTGTCGAACACCTTGGCCAGGTCGCGCGGCTTGCCCAGATCGGTGAAGGTTTCCAGGCCGAACATGCCTTCACTCGCTGCCGAAATGAACGGCGCGTGCGCGGCGGCAGCCACGTGCGACATCTGCTCGATGAAGTACATGTCCTCCGGCTGGCGGCCGAGGAAGTAGTCGCCGATCAGTGCGCCGAACGGCGCGCCACCGAAGGTGCCGAACTCTTCTTCGTAGACCTTCTTGAACAGCGCGCTCTGGTCGAAGTCGATGGCCGACTTGAAATCCTTGACCAGATCCTTCTGCGGCGAATTGAAGACCTTGATCTTCATGTTCGGGCCGGTGGAGGTCTGCTGGCACAGGTAATGCAGGCCTCGCCAGCTGCCTTCCAGCTTCTGGAACGGTTCGGCATGCATGACGGCGCTGAGCTGCTCGGAGATGATCCGGTCGATCTCGGCGATGCGCGCATCGAGGGTGAGGTTGAGGTTGTCGGAGACGACCACGGTGCCGTCCAGGACTTCCTTCGCCAGCGCGGCGATGATGTCCTTGGCGCGGTCATGCTCGGTCTTCGACTTGGCGACCTTGCTCTTCTCGACGATCTGGTCGAGCAGGCCGACGTCTTCGGCAACGGCGGCCTGCGTGGCCAACGGGCTGGCTTCGGCTGACATCGGTCAGTCCTCCTTGGTCACGCCGAGCTTCTTCAGCTGCTCGGTATTGTTGAGCACATCGGTCAGCAGGTCTTCCAGCTTCTCGTTGCCGGCCAGCTTGTTTCGCAGGTCGGCGAGCTTGGTGCGCGACTCGAGCAGGCGCCGCAAGGGCTCGATCTGCTGGACCACCGCCTCGGGACGGAAGTCATCGATGGAGTTGAACTTCAGCTCGACGCCGAATTCGCCGCCTTCGTCGCTGATCTTGTTCGGCACGCGATAGACCGCACGCGGGGCGATGCCTTCCATCACTTCGTCGAAGTTGTCCATGTCGACGCTGACGAACTTGCGATCCTTGACCTTGGGCAGCGGCTGCTCCGGGTTGCCGCTGAAATCGCCCATCACGCCGACCACGAACGGCAGTTCCTTCTGCTCGATCGCGTCACCCTTCTCGACATCGTAGGTGAGCTGGACGCGCGGCGGGCGGATCTTCTGCAGCCGCTTCTGGATGCTTTCCTTCTTGGCCATGTGTGTCTCCTGACTGGGGCCGGGTCCGGATCAGTTGCCGATGTTCTGGAACGGATCGGAGTTGTTCGAGCGGGCAGCAGGCTTGGCCGGCTGTGCAGCGGGCTGTGCGGCAGCGGCGGGCGCGGCGGCACGGCCGGCACGGGCGCGGCTGCGCGGCTTCGGCTTGGGCGCCGGATCGAGAATGGCATCACCCATGGTGTTGCGCAGGGTGGTAGCCAGGGTCTGCGCTTCCTTGCGGGCAGTATCGGAAGCCAGCGCGCCGCGCCCCTGCAGGCGGGTCAGCGACTGGTTGGCAATGCGGAAACCGGCCACCGTGATCACGCCATCGGCGACCAGATCGCTGGGATCGCGCTGCAGCACTTCCTCGGCAGCCACAATGGCGCGGGCATACTGGCCCTGGTCGAACTGCAGCTGAGCGATGCGCACCCACGGCTCCTTGCGCGTCGGATCGGCCTTCGCCGCTTCCTCGAATGCGCTGATGGCGGCATCCGCGCCACCGGTGGTGACCTGTGCTTCGGCATTGCTCAGCGTCGTTTCGAACGGCACGACCTCGGCCTTCTTCGGTGCCGATGAGCAGGCCGCCAGGCCCGACAGCAACATCAGCGCGAACATCGGCCGGTAGACAGCCTTCCCCATTGCCTTCACTTCCATAGTGATCCCTCGTCGAAATTAGTTCCTAAAGGAAGCCGAATCGCCGCCGATACACCGCACGGGATTCCTGCCCCTGTCGGCGGCAGTGTACATTCGCGAATACGCATCGGTATAGTGAATTTCGTCAAGAATGTGGCGGTTTTGATAGACACATTCTTCACATTCCAATGTGATATCCGCGAGCGAAATCCGTTGCATACGTGACTTTCACCCCGCCCTTCGAGCCCGCCGACTCCAGATGAATGCGCAACTCTCCTCATTTCGCCGCGTGATATCCGTCACGATTTTCTCCTTCATTGTTTCGGGTTCCCTTGCCGGTTGCGCCAGCGACAGCAAGCTCGGGAAAGCGATGGACAAGACGCTGCAGGCCGTCGGCATCCGCGAGGAAAAGCCGAAAGCGCCACCGACCGTCCCATTGCGCCTGTATGCCGGCACCAACCTCAATGCCGGCAACGACAAGCGGGCGAGCGCGGCGGTGGTCAAGGTCTACCACCTGCGCAGCCTGCAACGGTTCGAACAGGCGCCCTTCAACGCATTCCTGGACCAGGCCGGAGAGCAGGCCGCCCTCGGTGCCGACCTGCTGTCGGTCAATGAGGTGGTGCTGACCCCCGGGGCCCGGCAGGAATTGTCCGAGCAGCTGAGTGAAGGAAGTGCAGTGCTGGGCGTGGTCGCCCTGTTCCGCGCCCCCGCCGAGAACCGCTGGCGGCTCGCGTTCGACACCAAGGGCAAGACCCTGCCGCAGGACGGTGTGACCATCGGTGTCCACGCCTGTGCCCTGACCAGCGACAGCAAGGCCCTGCTCACACGACTTTCCGGCGATCCGGGCAGTCTTGCCTCGATCCGCTGTGCAGGCGCGAAATAGGACCGCGTCGGAATTCTGGCACTCAAATTGCCGCGATGCGATAGTATCTTCCGCGCAACGTTTGCCCCGCCGCAATCAATGTGCGATGTGATTCACATTTTCACATTGCAAAGGCAGGGCCTTCGCCGCAGCGGAACGCGAGGACGGCGGAACCGGCCCCCAAGGGGCAACCTTTCAAGGTATTTCCAAGGATTGAATGTGGCTTATGTAAGCAGGATGTCGAAGGTTCTCTGGGGTGAAGGCCTGTTCCTGCGGCCCCAGCATTTCCAGCGCCAGGACGCATATCACGAGGCACGGCTGCAGGATCTTTCGCAGACGCTGCACCCGTACGCGTGGGGCGCGCGCCGCGTGCGTTTCGACCCCCATGCGTTGTCCGGCGGCACGTTGAGGCCGCTCGATCTGTCGGCGGTGTTCCCCGATGGCGAAACCTACGATGCCCCCGCCCACGACAGCCTGCCGGACGCGGTGTCGCTGCAGGATCTGCCGCCTGGCGTGCAGTCCACGGTGATCTACCTGGCACTTCCGCTGCTGCGCGATGACGGCGCCAACTGCACCGATGCGGAAGGCACGGTGCTTGCGCGCTATCGGCAGGCCAACCGCGATACGCAGGACCTGTTCACCGATGCGGTGGAGGCCGAACTGGCCTACCTGAGCAAGGCAGTGAAGCTGCTTACCGACGACCAGCCCCGTGATGCCTATGCCACCGTGCCGGTGGCGCGTGTGCGCCGCACCTCCAGCGGCGGCTTCGAGCTGGACGATGAGTTCATCCCGCCCTGCGCGCAGCTGCAGGCCTCGCCGTTCCTGCATCGTGAACTGCGTGCGGTGCTCGATGCGCTGCAGGCCAAGGTCGATGCGCTGTACGGGCTGCATCGGCAGACGTCGCAGAACATCATCGAATTCCGCTCGGGCGACATCGCGTCGTTCTGGCTGCTGCATACGATCAACAGTTCCTTCAGCGCGCTGGCCCATCTGCTGCATCATCCGCAGCTGCATCCCGAGCGCCTGCACCAGGAACTGCTGCGCATGGCGGGCGCACTGCTGACCTTCTCCAACGCCTACCAGCTGGGCGACCTGCCGGTGTACCGCCACGACCAGCCGGAAGCTTCGTTCCGCAAGCTGCTGGAGATCGTGCGGGCACTGCTGGATACGGTGATCTCCACGCGCTACTTCAAGATCGCGCTGAACGAGGTCAAGCCGTCCTACCACCTCGGTCGGCTGGACTCGCAGCGGATCGACGGGAACGCCTCGTTCTACCTGTCCGTCTCCGCCTCGCTGCCGGCGCAGGAGCTGATCCAGAGCGTCCCGGTGCGCTTCAAGGTCGGCGCGCCGGACGACGTCGAGAAGTGCGTGCTGTCCGCACTGCCAGGCGTGAAGCTTACCCACGCCGCGCAGGTGCCGGCAGCGATCCCGGTGCGCCCGGGCAGCCATTACTTCGAATTTGATTCGCGCGGTGCGCTGTATGAGCGCATGCTCAAGGCGCAGTCGGTGATGATCTATGTGCCGGCCGGCATTGCCGAGCTGAAGATGGAACTTGTGGCGGTGACCTCATGATGAATTCCCCCCTGCCCCCGACCCCGGGCCCGATGCCGTCGCTGACCGCCAATGGCGCGATGGTCAATCCGACGCCGCAGGCGGCCAATCCGCAGAGCCTGCAGGATCTGATGTCCGACGGCTTCTACCTGCTGCTTCTGCTCAAGCGTGGCCAGTTGCCGCACGACGCAGAGGGCTTCGTGCAGACGGTGCAGAAGTTCCTCGATGGCGTCGAACGCAACGCGATGCGGCTTGGCGTGGCGTCCGAAGATGTCTACGCCGCCAAGTACGCGTTCTGCGCCGCGGTGGATGAGGCGATCCTGTCGCAGCCGTCGCCGCTGCACGAAACCTGGGAACGCAATCCGCTGCAGTTGCGCCTGTTCGGCGAGCACCTCGCCGGCGAGCACTTCTTCGACCGGCTGGAAGAACTGCGCCGCCAGGGCGCGGCGCGCCTGCCGTCGCTGGAGGTCTATCACTACTGCCTTCTGATGGGCTTCGAGGGCAAGTACCGTATCGAAGGCACCGAGAAGCTGGGCTATCTGACCGCGCGCCTGGGTGACGAGATCGTCTACCTGAAGGGCAAGCGCCACGGCTTCGCCCCGCACGCGCTGCCGCCCGACAACGTGCGCCATGGCCTGCGCCGGGTCGTGCCGCTGTGGCTGCCGGCCGTGGTTGTCGGCTGCTTCGGCATCGTCGCGTTCTTCGGCATGCGCGCCTACCTGGGACACGAAACCCGTCAGCAGCTGGCCGCCTACAACGACGTGGTGCAGATGCCTGAGCGCACCGCCCACATTACGATCACCCTCCCATGAGCCTGACGATATGGACATCTCGCGCTCCACGCTGCTTGCTTCCCTCGCCTCGCTGTCGCATCGGGATCGCCTGATCCAGCTCAAGGGCCCCGACGAGGGCCTTGTGGTCGAGCGGTTTGAAGGCACCGAATCGGTGTGCGGTGACAACCGCCTGCAGATCGACTGCCTGGCCACCGATGCGTTCCTGGAACTGGAACCGTGGCTGGAGCAGCCGCTGACCCTGCAGCTGCGCCAGGCCGATGGCGCGCTGCGGCAGTGGCACGGGCTGTGCACCGAGGCGGCGCAGCTGGGAAGCGACGGCGGGCTGGCCCGCTACCGGCTCACCCTCGAACCCTGGACCGCCCTGCTGCGCCTTCGCCGCAACGCAGTGATTTTCCAGGACCAGGACACCCGCGCGATCTGCGAGCAGATCTTCGCCGACTACCCGCAGGCCGCCTTCCGCTTCGACGTTCAGGCCCAGTTGCCGGCGCGCGCGATCACCACCCAGTACCGCGAGACCGACTGGGCCTTCGTCACCCGCCTGCTGTCCGAGGCCGGCCTGGCCTGGCGCATCGAGCAGGTGCAGGACGGCGACGCCGCCCACACCCTGGTGGTGTTCGAGCCCGGCGCCGAACTGCCCGATGTGGGCCGCGTGCGTTTCCATCGCGCCGACATGGCCGAGAGCAGCGATGGCATCACTGCCTTCGCCGAACGCCAGCAGCTGGTGCCCAACGCCAGTACCGTCGCCAGCTGGCACAGCGAACAGGTCAACGCCGTGGCGGCGCAGTCCAGTGCCGATGCCGGCACCCTGCCCGCGCTGGAGGTCTATGTGCAGCCGCGTGCTGGTCGCTTCGCCCAGCCCGCCTGGGCCGACGCCGAAGCGCAGGCGCGGCTGGACGCACTGCGCGTTGGCCAGGTGCTGTACAGCGGCAGCGGCAGCGAGCGCCAGCTGGCCGCAGGCAGCACCTTCAGCCTGGCCCAGCATCCGCAGCATGAGGGCCAGTGCTTCCAGCTGCTGGCCGTGCAGCATGTCGCCGTCAACAATCTGGACCAGGGCATCGCCGAGCTGCTCGGCAGTACCGATCTGGAGCGCGGCGCCTACCGCAACGCCTTCCTCGCCACCGGCGCCGGAGTGCCGCTGCGCGCCCTGCCGCAGGACCGCCCCACCCTGCATGGCCCGCAGACCGCACGCGTGGTGGGTGTGGCCAATGCGGCCGTCAGCCCGAACCGCGAACACCAGGTGCGCATCCAGTTCGGCTGGCAGCGCGGCAGCCAGCCCAATCCGGGCGGTCTGACCGACACCGGCAGCGCCCAGACCGGCCATGCGCCCGGCGACCACACCAGCGGCAGCTGGGTGTCGGTGGCCGAATGGGTGGCCGGCCCGAACTGGGGCACGGCCTTCCTGCCGCGCATCGGCAGCGAAGTGCTGGTGGAATTCCTGCACGGTGACATCGACCAGCCGCGCGTCACCGGCCAGCTCTACAACGGTGAGGTCGCCCCACCCTTCGGCGGCGGCATCGATGAGAACGCGTGCCATCCCGGCGTACTCAGCGGCCTGCACACCCAGGCCCATGACGGCAGCGGCACCCAGCAATGGGTGATCGATGACACGCCGGGCCAGCTGCGTACGCGCCTGCACAGCTCGCTGGCCGACAGCCGGCTGGAGCTGGGCTACCTGATCGCGCACCAGAACACCGCCCGTGGCGCCCTGCGCGGCGAGGGCTTCGAGCTGGCCACGCAGGGCTGGGGCAATGTGCATGCCGCTGAAGGCCTGCTGCTGTCCGCCAGCGCGCAGGAGCGGGCTGCCTCAACGGTCATGGACAACGCCAGCGTAGTGGCGCAGCTCAAGGGCGCCGAGCGCAGCTTGGAGCAGATGCAGCAGACCCTGGCCCAGCAGCAGGTGCCCGGATTGACCGAGTTCGAGCGCACGAAGCAGCTGCGCGAGCAGATCGATCCGCAGGCACAGGGACGCTACGAAGGCGAGGTCAACGGACAAAGCGCGATGAAGCCGGGCGGCGATGGCCGCAGCCCGGGCGACCAGCCGGTGGAGCGTCTGGCCAAGCCGCTGCTGCTGGCCGAAGCACCGCACCACATTGCCTGGACCACGCCAGCCAGCGCGGTGGCCTACGCCGGGCAGAACCTGCAGATGACGGTGCAGCAGGATCTGCACATCAGCGCAGGCGAGACCATCGCCACGGTGTCCGGCGAGCACGTCTCACTGTTCGCGCAGAGCGGCCCGCTGCGGGTGATCGCCGCCCAGGGCCCGGTCAGCCTGCAGGCCAACGATGGCGAACTGGAGCTGCTGAGCGACCAGGCACTGACCATCACCGCCACCGATGACCGCATCGATGTGCTGGCGCAGAGCAAAGTGGTGCTGCAGGCCGGCAGCAGCGCGATCACCCTGGAAGGCGGCAACATCACGTTCAGCTGCCCGGGCGAGTTCAAGGTGAAGGCGGGCGAGCATCCGTTCATGGGGGGGGGAAGTGATGCGCCGTCCATGCCGGTACTTCCCAGTGGGCTGTACTCGTTCAAGGAAAGCCTGCGCTTCGCGCTGGAAGGCGCCGATGTACTGGCCACGGAAATGGGGTGGAAGGACAAGGCCTACCGCATCTTCAACAACGAAGGCGAACAGGTCGCCAGCGGAACCATCGGTGAGGACGGTCGGTTGCCCCGCGTGATGGCCGATGGCCTGGGTCGGCCGCTGACCTTGGAGGTTGGCGATGACACCTGGGAAATGTTGGTGTCGGCGCCGGGCCGCCCACCCGAGAATGACGGCGACACACCCGACAGCGACGGCAGCGACCCCTTCCTCGGGAACCTGGACGCGGCCGATGCGACCGGCGCCCTGACGTCCGAACAGATCCTGGAACTGCTCAACGAACCCCCGTCATCAACATGATCATCCGACACTTCCTGCTGCTGCTCGCATTGTGCATGGGCCCCTCCGCCAATGCGCAGCAGTATTCGACCGGCAGCACTGACATCAAGACCGCTCAAGGTACGTTGCGCGTGAATTCCGGGTATGTCAGTCATTCCAATGCCCACAGTTTCCATGTTTACAGCTTCCAGTACCGTCCGATTGCCAACGAAGCCGTGTGGAACCAGCTTCCGCTGCTCCCACGCAACGATGCGCCGCCGGTGGATTTCCTCGTAAAGGCGACGGCCACGGCTGACTTCCCGCTCCGCGATGCGCGTGTGCGGGTCGAGGCGGGCAAGGTGGTCCTCTACATCGCTGAGTTGGCCTTCAAGGACACGCCATACGACGACGACGCTGCCGTCGAGCTGAAACGCTACCTTCTCAAGCAGCAGCCCGACGAGGAGCGCTGGGTACTGGTGCTCGATTCCACCCGCCGTCTGCCCCAGGGCGTTGATGTCGCACAGGCCCTGAGCACGCTGACGCCCCGATAGGACGACACGGAATGCCTACCTACATCAGCGCGGTTTTCAACAAGGATACGCGCACTGTGGAGTTCACCGCCGACAACGGTGACAAGCTCATCCGCAGTGGCGGCTCGCTGGCTTGGCTGCTCAACAACCCCGGCAACCTGCGTCCAGGCGGAAAGTACGCCAAGATGATCGGCCAGGCCGATACGAAGAGCGGCAAGTTCGCCATTTTTCCTACGGCCGAGGATGGCCGCGCCGAGAAGCGCGCACTGCTGCGCCGCAAGTACAACGACATGACGTTGTACAACGCCATGCATACCTATGCGCCGGAATCGGAAAACGACACAGCGGCCTATCTGGCATACGTGCGCAAGCGATCTGGTGCCACCGACCAGACGGTCATCAAGGACATGACCGATGAGCAGTTCAACGGCATGATCGCTGCGATGGAGCAATATGAGGGCTTCAATGCAAAGCCTGAGACACGCAAGGAACGGATCGTGCACGCCACGCAGGTCACCTTGTCTGACGGCGCCCGACCGATGCCGGCAACGCCCGTGATCGTGCGTAGCAGCAATACGGGCGAGAAGAAGGTCACCACCAATGAGCACGGGGCGCTGCCGACATTCATCACCCGCCAGCCAGGAGAAGTGATAGAGCTCTTCCTTGAGGAATCAGGCAAGATTGGAAGCCGAATCGGCCAGTTTGCGCTTCAGCAGGCCTCAGCGTCCCTGGTATTTGCGCGCAACATGATGACGGTCGGCGGGAATTCGCAACCACACACTCCAACGCAGCCCAGCAAGGAGAAGCGCACACCGCTGCGCTACGTGGTGCAGCCAGGCGACACTCTCGCCTCGATCGCCAGCAGGTTCAAGACCTCAGTTGACGATCTGGTGAGCAACAACCATATCCGCAACCGCAACCGCATCTATCCCGGTCATGTGGTTTGGATCTACGGAAAGGCGCCGGCTGACGCAGCCAACGACGGCGCCCCGGCGACTCCAACAAGGTCACGTCAAGCCAGCTACAGCGTTCGCTCCGGCGACACGCTGAGCCGAATTGCAGACCGCCATCACACCAGCGTCGATGCGCTGATGGCCGCCAATCCGTCGATCAGCAATGCCAATCGAATCAACCCTGGCCAGAAAATCACGCTGCCTGTTGGGGTCGAAGCCGTGCCCCCGTCAGCGGCCGGGTCTTCCGGGCGAGCGGGCAACAGCGGGAATCCGCAAACGTCTGATCGGCCCTCGCTGGTGAAGCCTCCGCCGGAAACACCTGCTGCTGTGCGGCCGCCGGCGTCAGTACAGGCACGGGATACCCGAAGTCGCGAGGGCGAAGGCCACCCAATCGCAATCATTCCGTTTTCGCAGAAGCGCGCACCTTGGATGGAGCACGCCTATGCACAGGCGCGCAAATGGGCGGGCAAGAAAGAGGCTGAGATCAGCCGCACCATCAACTTCCATTCCGAACTCGGCTACGGGAAGCAGTTCACTACGCTGGCCGGAAGCTCCAACGCTTGGTGCGCATCGTTCGTGAACTGGTGCCTTCGCACGGCCGGATACGCCATATCATCTCCACACCCGTACCGTGCGCGTTCGTTCGCCGCCGACACCACGCGCTTCAGCCAGATCGACGAACCGGTGTTCGGCGCGGTAGCCCTGGTCGGTACGTCGCACGTAGGGTTCGTCTACGCCATGGACCGCGGTCGACCTGTGCTGCTGGGTGGCAACCAGAGCGACCAGATCAATTTTGTCCGCTTCAACCCTGCAACGCTGCGTTACTACGTGCCGAAAAGCTATCTGCCATTCGCGCAGAAGGAACTCAAGGAAACCAAACTCGATGAACTGGCAGCCACGGACCTCAACGCGGCGCTCGGCATTGTCGTGGCCAAAAAGGCTGGCGACAATACGCGCTGATCAGCTGCGACTTGCCGTGCTGGCCGTGCTTGCACTCGGTGCAGTCGGCTGCGGTGCGCCGTCCTCACCGGTTGCAGATGCAGCAGACGATGCCGCAACGAATGCACACGCACTTCCCGGGCAGGTTGAGGCCGTGCCCGCTGGTCGACTGGAGCTGTTGCCCGCCCTGGCAGATGCGGAACTGAAAGACCTCTACTCGGGCACGCTGCTGAAGCAAGTGGTGTTCAATGACATCGACGGGCCGGGCCTGCTGCTTCTTTCGCGCAGCGAGCAGACAGTGCCGGCGCAGGGCGATGAAGAGGCGATGGATCAGATCACGTTGCGTGCGGAGCTGTTCCGGCGCGCCGGACAAGCGGCTCCTTGGGCCTCGCGGTGGAGCGTGGAAGATCCGGTTCAATGCGAAGGTCTGGATCTGGAGGCCGGCTACTTCCTGGACCAGGTGACTGCAACGGACCTGGACAAGGATGGCCGCGCCGAGTTGACACTGGCCAGCCACAGCTTCTGCGGTGGCGGCGTCGATCCGCAGCAGCTGCGCATTGGCCTTCGCCAGGGCGAGCAGTATTACGAAGTACGTGGTGAATCGCTGGTGGAGGTGGAAGGCGATGAACCCTTCGGCGGCGACCGGCAGGACGATCCTGCGCTGGCTTCGGCTGCGCCCGTACTGCGCGCCCACATAGACAAGGTGTGGGAGGCGATCAAGCGCGGAAGTTCACCGTGACGTCGTCACGATGCCAGCGCCTGCATCAGGCTCTCCTGCTGCTGGCGCTCTCCGCTGCCGCGGACGTCGCCATCGCGCGCACTCCGCCGTCCGGCTCGCTGCAACGCGCGTGTGCAAGCGCCATCGATGACAGGATCGAACTGGTACCGGTGGAGGGGAAGCGCGTCAGTGCATGTCCACCGGGGAATGACGAGGACTGCCCATACAGCGGTCAGCAGGGAAAGACCTTCTTGAACGACACGCCCGATCTCAACAACGACGGGCGCGAGGACGCGATCCTCACCTACTTCGGCAGCAGCTACGGCGATGTCGATGTCACCGATAGACTTATCCTTGCCCAGTGTGCGGATGGAACGTATATCCGTCTGTTGGAGGGCAGGTTCACGACATTGACGGCCCCTGTCGCGCCGCATGCTGCCTGGCCAGCACTGGACGCGACACGGGACTGCCCGACTGGGCAGAATGGCACCATCCGTACCGGGAAGATCCAGCTGCAGTTCGACCCGGCGACGATGCGCTATCGCGGTCCAGCCGGCATTGACCTGATCCAGGTCTGCAGTGAATAGCGACAGATGCGGCGCAGACCTCGTCAGCGCCAGTGCTCCCGAGCCCCCTCCTTTGATCCAACGCATGCCGTCGCCACGGGCAGGGTGCTATGGTGGCGCCACCATCTCGCAGGAGCGCCGCTCATGACCCGTTTCCGTTCCGTCGGCCTTGCACTGGCCGCAGTCGCCACGCCGATGCTGCTCGCCGCCTGTGTGAGTACGCCCGGGCCGGAGGTGAAGGGCACCGGCCGCTGCGACGCCAGCCAGCTTGGCTGGGCAATCGGCCAGCCGGGCAATGAGGAGAACATGCGTCGTCTGTCGCGTGAGAGCGGTGCCGGCCTGGTCAACCCGATCGGCCCGACCACGATTACCACAAAGGATATCCGTCCAGATCGCCTGCGCGTCTACATGGACAAGGACAACATCATCACCGCAGCCCGCTGCGAGTAACCACCGCCGCGGGCTTCTGTAGAGCCGAGCCCACGCTCGGCTGCTGTTCAGTGGCAGTCGAGCGTGGGCTCGGCTCTACACAGAACGCGCGTCGGGCACGGGCCGGTGTGACAGGGCTCAGGGTTCGGTATAACCGGCACAATCCGGCAGTGGCTGGTCGGGGTGAAAACGGCCCTCACTGAAACGGAAAAGACGCGAATAGCTGCACGCCGGGTCCTGCTCGGTGCGCAGGTCCTTCGTCTTCAACGGCCCCTTCGCCAGCGAATCCTCGAAACGCGATGCACCTGCGGGGAAGCGGGTCGCCACCGTCTGGTAACGAAGCACCGGCATGCCCTGCACGGCCGGATCCAGCCCCAGCTTTGCCGAGAAGCCATACTCATCGTGGCAGGCACCGGCACGCTGCCTGATGTCCTGCTCGCTGAAGCAGGCACGGATCATCGCGTTGCCCACCCACGGCACGGTCAGCACATCATCGTCCACCTGGATGCCATCCTGCAGGTGGCGCACGCGTGCCAGCTGCAGCGTCGATGCGTCTGCACCACCGCCGGAGTACATCATGCTGAAGGTGACCGTGGCGCCTACCAGTACGTTCTGGCGGGCACGCTGCTGCGGGTCAATCACGTCCTCATCCGCGCCGACACCGGGTGCCAGGCGTACGATCCACGGCCACAGCTTCAGTTCGCTTTCCTGCGGCACGTCAATGCGGACGTGGTAGCTGTGCGGCTTGCCCTGGCCCGGCACCTTCTCAAGCACTTCCAGCACGGTGGGCCGCTTCCCCTCTTCGGCCACCGGTTGCACGCGTACGCACCAGTTGCCGTCCCGGGTGCACTCATAAAGTCCTGCCGGGCCTGCCTCCTGGGTGATCAGCACCTGCCCCAGCGGCTCCATCACATTGCCGGCGGCATCGCGCTGCTGTGGCAGGATCGAGCCTGCGCCAACACCAGCAGCGGAGCGGCCAGTAGTGCAGCGCACACGGACGTGCGGGCAACGAGGGGGGGGCATGGGCGGCTCCTGCGGTTGGGATTCCGATGGTAACCGTTGCCCTTGTAGAGTCGAGCCATGCTCGACTGCTCCCTGCCGGGAAGAGCAGCCGAGCACGGGCTCGGGTCTACATCATCCGCAGTCGCAGCCACCCCAGCCCTTGGCCTTCGAAGTCTGCCCGATGCCCGGGTTGAAGGTGTTGCTCGGGTCCAACTGTCGGTAGAACCCAGCCAGCGCCGGCTTGGCCGGGTACAGGTGACCGACGTTGTGCTCGGCCGGATACTCGGCCCCGCGCCGGTCGAGCAGTGCCCACATCGCGTGCTCGATCGCCATCGGATCTTCGCCCTTGCGTGCAATGTAGTCCTGGTGGAACACGTGGCACAGGAAGTGGCCGTAGTACAGTTTGTGCAGCAGGCGACTTTCGATGGCGGCGGGCAGCTGCTCGAACCAGTCTGCGTCGTCGCGACGCAATGCGATGTCGAGCGCGACGATGTCCTGCACCTGTTGACGATGCACCTCGCGATAGCGCACGGCAGCACCGGCCACGGCAAAACGATGCAGGAAGGCCTTGCGCCCTTCTTCGGCCGTGCAGTGGAAATAGCCGCCTTCGTGCTCGGCGAAGAATTGCTGCAACCAGGCCTCGGTCTCCGCTGCATCCTGTGCGGAAACCTTCAGCAGCAGATGATGCTCGTAACGCTGCCGGAACTCGCCCATGCGCTGGGGCAGGTGCGAGGGCAGCAGGCCGGTCAGCACCTGCATCACCCGATCAGTGACGCCGCGCAGGCCCAACCGCTCGAACCAGCCGTCAACCCTGCTCTTCAGTGCGAATGCCGCAGGCACCCGTGCGGTGCCGAGCCGGTCGATCAGCAGGAATGTGTCCTTTCCATAGCGCTCGCCGATATCGTAGGCGTCTCGGTGGATGTACTCACCGGCGATCGGCAGGCGATCAAAGCCGGTCAGCAGTTGGCGGCGGATGGCGGTGAAACTCCCGGTACGGTTGCTGCCGATGTAGAAGACCTCG
Source organism: Stenotrophomonas sp. GD04145 (assembly GCF_029835135.1). Classification (NCBI taxonomy): domain Bacteria; kingdom Pseudomonadati; phylum Pseudomonadota; class Gammaproteobacteria; order Lysobacterales; family Lysobacteraceae; genus Stenotrophomonas; species Stenotrophomonas sp. GD04145. The sequence continues at coordinate 22,407 of NZ_JAODZG010000039.1, forward strand.
GCGGGCTCCTTCTCAAACGTATCCAGGCGCACCGCGAACACCGCCAGTTTGCCGGCTGAACCCGCCGCTTCGTAGTGACGACCGGGATCGGCATTGAAGCGCGCCGGTGTATCGGCATCGACCCTGCGCACCTCGTCGGCGTAGCGCGGGTCGGACGCGGAACGGCCGTCGCCGTCGCTGACATCGGCGGCATCGTAGTCACCGGCCTGCAAGCGCTGCAGGATCTGCTCGGGCGTATCGCCCAGCGCGATGCCCAGGTGGTTGACCAGCTGCAACCGGCCCTGCGCATCAACCTGCGCATATAGCGCCAGCTCAGTATAGGCGGGGCCACGCCGCACCAGCGCACCGCCGGAGTTGTTGCAGATGCCGCCCAGCACCGAGGCGCCGATGCAGGACGAGCCGATCACCGAATGCGGCTCGCGCCCCAGCGGCGCCAGCGTCTGCTCCAGCCGGTCCAGGGTGGCGCCCGGCAGACACACCACCTGGTGGCCCTCGTTCAACAACTGGATGCCGGTCAGGCGCAGGGTGCTGACCAGCACGACCGGGCGCCCATAATCATTGCCATCCGGGGTCGAGCCGCCGGTCAGGCCGGTATTGGCGGCCTGCAGGATGATCGCTGCCCCACCCTGCACCGCCGCCTGCAGCACACGCCACAATTCCAGCAACGTGCCCGGACGCACCACGGCCAGCACCGCGCCGTCGCCGAAGCGATAGCCCCGGCGGAAGCGGCGGGTCGCCTTGTCGCGGGTCAGCACATGGCGGCTGCCGACAGCAGCACGCAGCTGCGACAGCATGGCCCCGTGGCCAGTCATGGCAGCCGCACCAGTGAATCTCGGCCGATGTCGGTAATGCGGTGTGCGCCGGTCAGCGTCATCGCCACGCGCATCTCCCTGGCGATCAGGTCCAGCAGGTTGGCCACGCCGGCCTCACCCTGCGCCGCGAGCGCATAGACGAAGGCCCGCCCCAGCAGCACGGTGTCAGCGCCCAGCGCCAGCATGCGCACCACGTCCAGTCCGGTGCGGATGCCGGAATCGGCGAGGATCTTCAGGTCGCCCTGTACCGCGTCAGCGATGGCCGGCAGCGCGCGTGCGGTGGACAGCACACCATCGAGCTGGCGCCCCCCGTGATTGGAGACCACGATGCCGTCGGCACCGAATGCAACCGCGTCGCGTGCGTCTTCCGGGTCGAGGATGCCCTTGATCACCATCGGTCCCTTCCAGAACTCGCGGATCCACTCCAGGTCCTTCCACGAAATGGATGGATCGAAGTTGCTGCCCAGCCAGCCGATATAGTCCTCCAGCCCGGTGGGGTTGCCGCGATAGGTGGAGATGTTGCCGAGATCGTGCGGACGTCCGAACAGACCCACGTCCCAGGCCCAGCGCGGATGGGTGATGGCCTGGCCGATGCGGCGCAGCGGAGCATTCGGACCGCTCATGCCGGAGTGCGCGTCTCGATAGCGCGCACCCGGTACCGGCATGTCCACGGTGAATACCAGCGTCGTAACCCCCGCCGCCTGGGCGCGCTCCAGGGCGTTGCGCATGAAGCCGCGATCGCGCAGCACGTACAGCTGGAACCACATCGACCGCTGGATCGCCGGGGCCACTTCCTCGATCGGGCACACCGACACGGTGGACAGGGTGAACGGAATGCCGCGGCTGTCAGCCGCCCGCGCCGCCTGCACTTCACCGCGGCGTGCATACATGCCGGTGAGGCCGACCGGTGCCAGTGCCACCGGCATCGCGAGCGTCTCGCCGAACAGCTCGGTCTCCAGGCTCAGGTCGGACATGTTGCGCAGGATGCGCTGGCGCAGCGCGATGTCGGACAGATCCGAAACGTTGCGCTTCAGCGTGTGCTCGGCATACGCGCCGCCATCGATGTAGTGGAACAGGAACGGCGGCAGCCGGCGTTCGGCAGCAGCACGGTAATCGGTGGAGGCGGAGATGATCATGGGGTCAACCGTGTGGGGAAGGCAGGCGCGAGGCCCGCGCGCGCCGGGCTTCGTTGTCGTCGAGCGTGCGCAGCGTGGTGTGCACGAACTCAAGGTGGGCATGCGCGGCGGCGCGCGCGCGTTCGGGATCGCCGGCCAGCACCGCATCCATCATCTCGCGGTGCTGGTCGGACAACGGCGAGAAGGTCCTCGCCGAGGTATAGAGTTTCTCGCGGCTCTGCGAGATGTTGGTCTGCAGCAGATCGAACAGGCCACGCATCACCTGCAGCAGCACCAGGTTGTGCGACGCTTCGGCGATGGACAGGTGGAAGGCCGCATCGGCCTCCGCCTCGCCTGAAGGATCATCCTTGCCATGCGCATCCATCATGGTCTGGAAGGCCTGGGCGATGCGTGCCCGATCCTCATCGGTGGCACGCAGCGCTGCATGCCAGGCCGTCGCTCCTTCCAGCGCGTGACGGATCTCCAGCACGTCGAAGCGGTATTCCGGGTCGCCCTGGAACAACGGCAGGTACGGAGCCAGGGGTTCATCCAGCGCCTGCCGCGCGCGCGTCGCCGGCTCCGCCACGTAGGTGCCGCCGCCCACGCGTGCGCTCAGCAGGCCCTGGCTGGACAGCTGCGCGATGGCCTCGCGCAGCGCCGTGCGCGAGACACCCAGCTGCACCGCCAGTGCGCGCTCGGCCGGAAGCCGGTCACCCGGCTGCAGCTGCCGCTCCTGCACCAGACCACGCAGCTGCGCGGCCACCTTGTCTGAAATCCGTTGCGTGCTCATGGCGCCATTGTGGCCCGAAGCGCCTGGCAGGTGCGGCCCATGCTGCGCGGATAGGTCGTCGGCTGCATGGCTCAGGGAATCATCCAGGTCAGCCAGTACGCCTGCGCGGTGGTGATCAGGCCGACCATCACGGTGAAGATCAGACTGTGCTTGACAGTGAAGCGGAACAGGTCCGATTCCTTGCCGGCCAGGCCGACCGCGGCGCAGGCGATGGCAATCGACTGCGGCGAGATCATCTTGCCGGTGACGCCGCCGGTGGTGTTGGCCGCCACCAGCAGCACCTCGGACACGCCGATCTGCTGCGCAGTGGTGGCCTGCAAGGCCGAAAACAGCGCGTTGGAGGACGTGTCCGAGCCGGTCAGGAACACGCCCAGCCAGCCCAGGAACGGCGAGAAGAAGGTGAATGCCTTGCCGGTGTGGGCCAGCGCCAGCGCCAGCGTGGCCGACAGGCCCGAATAGTTGGCGATGAAGGCAAAGGCCAGCACCATGCCGATCGAGTAGATGGGCGTGCGCAGCTCGCGGACGGTCTCACCGAAGGTCTGCAGCGCCGCCTTGGCCGGCATGCGCAGGGCGATGATGGCAATCACTGCGGCGAGGATGATCGACGTGCCGGTGGCCGAGAACGCGTCGAATTTATAGACCGCCTCGTAGCTCAACGGCGCAGGCACGATCGGTGGCATCTTCTGCACCATCTGGTCCAGGCCCGGCACCGGGATCTTCAGCACCCAGCTTTCCAGCGGGCCACCCGCCGCGAACAGCGACTTGAAGGGCTTGATGCTCCACAGCGTGACCATCGCGGTGAGGATCAGGAACGGCGACCAGGCCTTGGCGATCTGGCCAACGCTGTAGCGCGGCGCTTCCAGCGCCTGGGCGGCCGCCTCGGCGCCGGTTTCGGTATCGAAGCGGAAAATGCGCACGGGTTTCCAGCGGCGCAGGAACAGGGTCAGGCACACCAGCGACGCCAGCGACGCGGTGATGTCCGGCAGCTCCGGCCCGATGAAGTTGGAGGTCAGGTACTGGGCAATGGCGAACGACCCGCCGGCCACCAGCACCGCCGGCCAGGTTTCCCTGACGCCACGCCAGCCATCCATGATCGCCATGATCCAGAACAGCACGATGATGGTCAGGAACGGCAGCTGGCGACCGGCCATCTGGCCGATCTCGAAGGCCTCCAGCCCGGTGACCTGTCCCGCCACGATGATCGGAATGCCCATCGCACCGAATGCCACCGGCGCGGTATTGACGATCAGGCACAGGCCCGCTGCATACAGCGGCTTGAAGCCCAGCCCGACCAGCAGCGCTGCGGTGATCGCCACCGGCGCGCCGAACCCCGCCGCGCCTTCCAGGAAGGCACCGAAGGCGAAGCCGACCATCAGCATCTGCAGCCGCTGGTCTTCAGTCACCGACAGGATCGAAGCGCGGATGATGTCGAACTGCCCGGTCTTGACCGAGACCTTGTACAGGAACACCGCGCCGATGATGATCCAGGCGATCGGCCACAGCCCGTAGACGAAACCGAAGCCGGCCGCGCCCAACGCCTGGGTGAGCGGCATGCGGTAGAACAGCAGGGCCACGGCCAGTGCGATGGCCACGGTGATCGTGCCGGCCAGCCAGCCTTTCATGCGCAGCACGGCCAGGGCAACGAAGAAGAACGCGATCGGCAGCAACGCGATCAGGCTGGACAACCACAGGTTGCCGGCGGGGTCGTACAGGTGTTGCCAGGGCTGCATGGAGGCTCTCGACGGGGGCGGAATGTTTCCCCACCGCATGCGATGGGACGCCGTGGTCACGATTATTGGTATTACCAACAATCAGATTCATCGGACCACTTGAAGCCGATTGAACCGCCATTTCGACGAAGAGCCTATTAGACCATGGAGTTACCGGACATATTGGTATTACCAATAAAGCGCCACATGACAGAAGCTCGAAGGTGCTGCCCCGCTAGAGCCTGTCCGCCAACCGTCGCATCACCGCCAGCACCAGCAGGCACAGCACGCTCACACCAAGGGCAATGACGTACTTGCCGATGCCCACTGCAATCCCGATGGCGGCGGCCATCACCAGCGAACTGGCCGTGGTCAGCCCGCTGACCTGGTCCTCGCGGCTGCCACGCAGGATGGTGCCTGCGGCAACGAAGCCGACGCAGGCCACCACCGCTTCGATCAGGCGCACCGGGTCGACCTGCAGCAGGTCGCGGTAGCGCTCCTGCTGGAAATGCTCGGCCACGGAATCGCCGAGGCCCACGATGAGCGCTGCGGCGCCGGCAATCATCATGTGCGTGCGCAGGCCCGCCGCATGCTTGCCCATCTCGCGCTCGATACCGAGCACGCCACCGAACAGCATCGCGGCGGCCACGCGCAGCAGGATCGATACATCCTGGTTGAGTTCCATCGACGTCTCCGGGAGTTTCCCGGAGCGTTGCGCGTCAGCCGTCGGATCGCGGTGAAGGCCGCACCACGGCCCGTTCACCCGGTAGCACCGGGCCATGCCCGGCACCACCATCCCTGCGGTCACCGCATCACTGCGCCAGATAACCGCCATCGATCGCGTAATAGGTGCCGGTCGCGAACGAGGCATCATCGCTGGCCAGCCAGGCCACCAGCGCCGCCACTTCCTCGGCCTTGCCCAGGCGCTTCAACGCGTGGCGGTCTTCCAGCGTGGCGCGCACCTTCGGATCCATCTTCTCCAGCAGCGGCGTGGCGATGAAGCCCGGCCCCACCGCATTGACACGGATGCCATCGGCGGCATGCTCCCACGCTGCGGTCTGCGTCAGGCCGACCACACCATGCTTGGCTGCCACGTACGCGGTCGAACCGGCATAGCCCACCTGGCCCAGGATCGAGGCCATGTTGATGATGCTCCCGCCCTTCCCAGCCGCGCGCATGGCCTGGATCTGCGCACGCTGGCACAGGAATACACTGGTCAGATTCACATCGACCACCCGCTTCCAGCCATCGACGGGATAGTCGCCGCTGCTCGCCGCCGGACCGCTGATGCCGGCGTTGTTGACCGCGACGTGCACGCCGCCCAGCTCCTTCACTGTGCGCTGCACCGCCGCCTCCACGGCAGCCTCATCCGTGACGTCCAGGGCGATGCCGATGGCGCGGCTGCCACGCCGGGCCAGCGCTTCCACGGTGGCGTCTACCGCGTCCTGCTTCAGGTCCCACACTGACACCGCAGCACCGGACGCTGCCAGCAGTTCGGCCACGGCCAGGCCGATGCCGGAAACGCCACCGGTCACGATCGCCGTCTTGCCGCCGAGCTGATAGTCGATCATCTGTGTTCTCCATCTATCGGGAATCGATGTGGACACGCGTCCACCCGCGACCCACGGTACGCCCCGCCGTGTTACGGCCGCGCCACTTCCAGGCGCTGCAACGAACCTTCCCATCGCTGCAACGCGTTCGACCGTATGCTCGACCTCACCCTCCCCTGCTGTGGAAACTCCAATGAATCCCGCTGACGCCCTGCTGTTCACGCCCACTCACCTGGGTGACATCGCTGCCGCGAACCGCATCGCCATGGCACCGCTGACGCGCAACCGCGCCCTGCCCGACCGCGTCCCTTCTCCGCTGGCGATCACCTATTACCGCCAACGTGCCAGTGCCGGCCTGATCATTGCAGAAGCCACCCAGATCAGCCCTCTGGGCCAGGGCTACCTTGATACGCCGGGTATCTACAGCGCCGAGCAGGTCGCTGCGTGGAAATCCATCACCGACGCGGTACACGCCGAAGGTGGCCGCATCGTGCTGCAGCTGTGGCATGTGGGTCGCATCTCCCACACCAGCCTGCTGCCGGAAGGCGAAGTGCCGGTGGCACCCAGCGCCCTCCGCGCCAACGGCAAGACCTTCACCGCCAATGGATTCGAGGATGTCTCCGCGCCGCGCGCATTGGCGCTGGAGGAGATCCCGCAACTCATCGAGGATTACCGCGTCGCCGCGCGCAATGCCATTGCCGCAGGCTTCGATGGCGTCGAGGTACATGCAGCCAACGGCTACCTCATCGACCAGTTCCTGCGCGATGGCAGCAACCATCGGGACGATGCCTACGGTGGAAGCATCGAGAATCGTACGCGGCTGCTGTTCGAGGTGGTCAGCGCGGTCGCCGAAGCAATCGGCGCCGGCCGCACCGGCGTGCGCCTGTCACCGGTCACCCCGGTCAATGATGCCCATGACAGCAACCCGCAACCGCTGTTCAACCGTGCAGTGGAGCGCCTGGACACGATCGACGGACTGGCCTTCATCCATGTCATCGAAGGTGCAACCGGCGGCGATCGGGACAACATCCCGTTCGACTACCCTGCGCTGCGCGCACGCTTCCGTGGCGCCTGGATCGCCAACAACGGATACGACGTTGAGCGTGCCAGGCAGGCCCTTGCCAGCGGCTATGCCGACATGATCGCGTTTGGTCGGCCCTTCATCGCCAACCCGGATCTGGTCGCGCGACTGCGCAGCGGTGCGCCGTTGGCCGAGCTCGACCCGGCCACGTTGTATGGCGGTGGCGAACACGGCTACACCGACTACCCGGCACTGGATGCCTGACGACAGGTGCAAGCCCGGTCCACCGCGACCGGGCATGGCCCGACGTTGCCCATGGAAGGTGGCGCCGGGCCACGCCCGGCGTTGCCCGCCCCGTTTCAGTACACCGGCAGATCGATGTAGCTGGCCTGCGCCGCGCTGTGCCAGACCCGCTGCGTGGCCTTCTGGTAGTCGCCCGGCTTGGCCAGGTAGATGTTCGGCACATAGGTCTGCGGGTTGCGGTCATACAGCGGGAACAGGCTCGACTGCACCTGCACCATGACCCGGTGCCCCTTCTGGAAGGTGTGGTTGGCGTTGGGCAGGTCGAAGCGGTAGGGCAGCACCTGGTTCGCCGCCAGCGGCTTCGGATCGCTGAAGCTTTCGCGGTAGCGGCCACGGAAGATCGCCAGTGACACCGGCAGCTCATAGCCGCCCATCTCCGGCGCCGAGGCCTCCTGGTCCGGATACACATCGATCAGCTTCACCACCCAGTCGCTGTCGGTGCCGCTGGTGGACGCCTGCAGGTGCACTACCGGCGCGCCGCCGATGCGCAGTGGCGCGGCCAGCGGTTCGGTGATGAAGGTCAGCACGTCAGGTCGGCCATCGACGAAGCGCTGATCCTTGACCAGCCAGGTCGTCCACATGTCGCGGTCACCGAAGCGCACCGGGCGCGGTACGAACGGCACCGGCTTGGCCGGGTCGGACACGTATTCCTCGAAGTCGCCCTCGCCCTCCGCCGGCGCCTGGAACGCCAGCTTGCCGCCGGCACGCAGATAAAGCGGTTTGCTGCGGGCGGCGCACCCCTGGTCGCAGCTGCGCGGCCAGCCCTTCAGGCGATCCCAGTGGTTTTCACCGGTGTTGTAGATCAGCACCGGCGGTGTGTCCGCCTTCGGCGCGCCGTCCACCAGGTACTGGTCGAAGAACGGCTTGAGCACATCGCGGCGGAACTGCAGCGCGGTATCGCCGTCGAACTTCAGCGCGCCCAGTTCGCTGGCGCTGTAGTTCACCTGGCTGTGCCGCCATGGCCCCATCACCAGATAGTTGCGGTCGTTGCCGCTGTCGCGCCCTTCCATCGCCTGGTAGGCGTGGTTGGCACCCCACATGTCCTCCTGGTCCCACAGGCCCTGCAGCCACAGGGTCGGCACCTTCAACGGCGTCTTGGCCATCACCGCATCCAGCGCCTGGCCCTGCCAGAAGGCGTCATACGCCGGGTGCTCGACCAGCTTCTTCCACCAGGTCAGCTGGTCCACGCCGGTGAAACGGGCGTAGTCGCCAGCCGAGCCGATGCGCAGGAAAGTGCTGTAGTCGTCATAGCCCAGGCTCGGCAGCGGCGTGCCCTTGCCGCGCTTCTCGGTCTGCATCGCGAAGTAGTTGAAGTTGACCTGGCGGAAGGCGCCGTAGTTGAGCCAGTCGTCGCCCATCCAGCCATCGACCATCGGGCTCTGCGGTGCCGCCACCTTCAACGCCGGATGCGGATCGGTCAACGCCATCACCACGGTGAAACCTTCATAGGACGAGCCCAGCATGCCGACCTTGCCGTTGCTCTCGGGCACGTGCTTCACCAGCCAGTCGATGGTGTCCCAGGCGTCGGTGGAGTGATCCACCTTGGTGTTGTTCAACGGCCCGCGCAGCGGCCGGGTCATCACGTAATCGCCTTCGGAGCCGTACTTGCCACGGATGTCCTGGAACACGCGGATGTAACCGCTGTCGACGAACACCTCGTCGCCCTGTGGCAGCAGGTCGCGCATGCGCGGCGAGTCACTACGGTTGGCGCGGCCGGCAGCATCGTAGGGCGTGCGGGTCAGCAGGATCGGCGCGTTGCGGGCGCCCTTGGGCACCACGATCACCGTATACAGCCTGGTGCCATCACGCATCGGCACCATCACCACGCGCTTGTCGTAGTCGCGCCCCACATCCGGGGCAACGAAAGGCTTGCCGCTGATGTCCGGGGTCATCGGCGGAGTATCGGCAGCCAGCACGCTGCTGGACAGGCAAAGGGCGATGGCTATTGCAACGGCACGCACACGCATGGACAACCCCTTCCGGCGGGAAAGTTCCAAGCCTACTCCTGCCCTGCCCTGTGAAGGGTGTGACGGCTTTGCATTCTGCGGCGGAT
>NZ_JAODZG010000004.1:0-195874 GCF_029835135.1 Stenotrophomonas sp. GD04145
CAGGGGTCAGTCGGCGGCCACCACCACCAGCGCCGGCCGCAGCAGGCGCTCGTTGAGCAGATAGCCCTTCTGGAACACGGTCACCACGCTGCCCGGGGCGGCGTCCGGGGCCGGCACCTGGCTGATCGCCTGGTGGTGCTCCGGGTTGAACGGCTGGCCGGTCGGGTCAAGCAGGACCAGGCCGTTGTCGGCGGCGACCTTCAGCAACTGCTTGTAGGTCAGCTCCAGGCCCTCGCGCAGCGGGTGCGGGTCGTCGCCGGCGGCCTTCAGGCCGGCATCCAGGCTGTCGAACACGGGCAGCAGTTCGCCCAGCAGCTTCTCGTTGGCGAACTTGCGGGCCTGCTCGATGTCGCGGGCCACGCGCTTGCGCTGGTTCTCCAGGTCGGCGCGCTCACGCAGCGCATCGGCCCTGACCTGCTCGACTTCCGCGCGCAGGCGCTCCACTTCGTCGTTGACGCCTGCTGCGGCGGCCGCGTCGGCGGCGCTCTGCTGGGATTCGAAATCTGGATGTTCGTGGTTCATGTCTGGGTCCCTGGCGGTCACTCCCCGCCTCCACCCACCCTAGTGTGGGCGGGATGCTGCGTTTCAAGCGTCCGCGGCACCGGATCCGCGCCCGGTCGGTGAAAAGGCCGCGCCCAGCACGTCGGCGGTGGCCTGTACCAGCGGGATCATGCGGTCATAGGCCATCCGCTTCGGCCCGATCACCCCCAGCACGCCCAGCACCTGCCCATTGGCCGTATACGGGGCGGTCACCAGCGAAACCCCCTGCAGCGGCATCATCCCGGTCTCTTCGCCGATGAAGATGCGCACGCCCGGGGCCTGGATGGTCCGTTCCAGCAGCTGCAGGATCTCGCGCTTGCTGGAAAACAGCTCGAACAGTTCACGCAGGCGCTCCAGGTCGGACAGGTCCTGGACCCCCATCAGGCGGGTCTGGCCCGCCACCAGCATGTCGTCGGCCGCGGGCTGCAGGGCCTGCTCGGCCAGTTCGATGCTGTGCGCCAGCAGCTGCTCCAGCTCGGAACGGGCATCACGCAGCTCCAGCAGCAGGCGCGCCCGGATCTCCGCCAGCGGCAGCCCGGCGAAATGGGCGTTGAGGTAATTGGCGACCTGCTCCAGCTGGCCCGGGGCGAAGTCCTGGCGGGTTTCGATCACCCGGTTCTGGACCTCGTTGTCGGCGAACACCAGGATCGCCAGCACCCGGCGGCCGTCCAGCGCCACGAAATCGATCTGGCGGAAGGCGAACTGCTCGCGCCGCGGCGCGCTGACCACGCCGACGAAGTGGCTCATCGCCGACAGCAGCTCGGAGGCACTGCCGAGCAGGGCCTGGGTGCTGCCGCCACCGGCCAGTTCCTGGCGCAAGCGGGCCAGCTCGCCCTCGCCCGGCGGCTGCATCTGCAGCAGGCTGTCGACAAACACCCGGTAGCCATGCGCGGTCGGGATCCGCCCGGCGGAGGTATGCGGCGACGCCAGCAGACCCAGGTCCTCCAGGTCGCCGAGGATGTTGCGGATGGTGGCCGGGCTGACTTCCAGCCCGGCCACGCGCGCCAGCGTCTGCGAGCCCACCGGCTCACCATCCTGGATGTGGCGCGCGATCAGCGTGCGCAGCAGATGGCGCGCGCGCGGGGCGAGTTGGTCGGCGGAACCGTGCATGGAATCAACCTGTGAGACACGGAGACTAGATAATGGCGCCGGATCACCTTGGCAAGCCATTGGACCGCCCGCGTGCGCGTGCTAGCGTTGCGCGGCTCAGCTACCCCCAGACCCATGCTCAGACACCTATCGATCAAGGATTTCGCCGTCGTCCGCGCCACCGAACTGGAATTCGGGCCTGGCATGACCGTGGTTTCAGGCGAGACCGGCGCCGGCAAGTCGCTGATGGTCGACGCGCTGGGCTTCCTGTCCGGCCTGCGCGCCGACAGTGGCGTGGTCCGCCACGGTGCCGCCCGCGCCGAGCTGTCGGCCGAGTTCGCGCTGGAGCATCTGCAGGCCGCACGCCAGTGGCTGGCCGACAACGAGCTGGACGATGAGGACCAGTGCCAGCTGCGCCGCGTGATCCGCGCTGACGGCGGTTCGCGGGCCTGGATCAACGGCCGCCCGGTCACGCTCGCCCAGCTGGGCGAACTGGCCGCGCTGCTGGTGGAAATCCACGGCCAGCATGAACAGCAGGCCCTGCTGGCGCGTCCTTCCCAGCTGGCCCTGCTCGATGCCTATGCCGGCAACGAGGAAGAGCGCCGTCAGGTCCGCCGCGCCGCAGCCGCCTGGCAGGCACTGGTCGATGAATCCCTGGCGCTGTCGCAACAGGGCGACGTCAGTGACCGTATCGGCTTCCTCGAGCATCAGCTGCGCGAGCTGGACCGTGAGGATCTGGAGCCCGAATCGATCCTCGCGCTGGGCGCCAGCCATCGGCGCCAGGCCCATGCCAGCGCGCTGCTGACCGCCTGCCAGGCCGCCAGCAACCAGCTCAACGGCGACGAGGGCAGTTCGGCGCTGGATCAGCTGCAGCAGGTGCGGCACGAACTGGCCCGGCTGATCGAACACGACCCGCGCCTGGGCGAGGTGGACAGCCTGATCGAAAACGCATCGATCCAGCTGCACGAAGCCCTGTCCCTGCTCGACCGCGTGCACGACGACCTGGATGCCGACCCCGAACAGTTCGAGGAGAACGAGCGCCGTCTCGGCCGCCTGCACGACCTTGCGCGCAAGCATCGCGTGCCGATGGACGAACTGGGCGCGCAGCGCGAGCGCATGCATGCCGAAGTGGAGCAGCTGCGCGGCGCCGACGAGCGGCTGCAGCGCCTGGCCGGCGAGATCGACAAGGCCGCGGCCGCCTGGCGGGTGCAGGCCGAAGCACTGACCGCAAGCCGGCGCAGTGCGGCGGCCGCGCTGTCGACCACCACCACCGGCATCATCGCCGAGCTGGGCATGGGCGGCGGCCAGTTCCTGATCGAGCTGGAACCCCAGGACGGCGGCAAGCCCGACCCGCAGGGCGCCGAACGCGTGGAGTTCCTGGTCGCGGCCAATGCCGGTCAACCACCACGCGCGCTGCGCAAGGTGGCCTCGGGTGGCGAACTGTCGCGCATCTCGCTGGCAATCGAAGTGGCCGCGCTGGACCTGGACGCCGTGCCGACGATGGTGTTCGACGAAGTCGACTCGGGCATCGGTGGCGCGGTGGCCGACATCGTCGGCCAGAAGCTGCGCGCCCTCGGCGAGAAGCGCCAGGTGCTGTGCGTGACCCACCTGCCGCAGGTCGCGTCCAAGGGCCATGCCCATTACCGGGTCAGCAAGGCACCGGTAGAAGGCATGACCCAGAGTGCGGTGGAGAAGCTGGACCTCAAGGCACGCGAGGAAGAACTGGCACGCATGCTCGGTGGCGTCGAAGTGAGCAAGGAAGCGCGCGCCGCCGCCCGCAAGCTGCTGCAGGTCTGACGCCGGCGGCGCCGAGCGACGCCGGATCCGTCCCACCGCAGGTTCACCCCAGTGGCCGCGCCAGATCCACCTTTTCCACCAGGAAATCCAGGAACGCACGCACCCGCAGCGGCAGATACCCACCCTGCCCCAGAAACACCGCGTGCACCTCTTCCAGATCGCCGGGATTGGCCTCTTCCAGCACCGGCAGCAGTCGCCCGGCCGCCATGTCGTCCCTGACCTGGAAGGCGGCCAGCCGGGCCAGCCCGAGCCCACCCAGCACCAGCTGCCGCAGGGCGTCGCCGTTGCTGGCGCGGGCATTGCCGCTGGTGGGCACGCGCAGCACCTGGCCACCCTGCAGCAACGGCCACCCCTGCATCGCCCGCGCATGGCCGATGTCCAGCCGGTTGTGCGTCTGCAGGTCGTCGACATTGCCAGGCAGACCGTGTCGCTGCGCATAGCCGGGTGAGGCCACGATCATCATCCGCGTCGCCCCCAACCGTCGTGCCACCAGGCTGGAACTCTTCAGCGGACCGGCCCGCACGGCCACATCGGTGCGCTGCTCGAGCAGATCGATCACTTCATCGGTCAGGGTCAGATCCACCCCCACCTGCGGGTGCTGCTGCAGGAACATGGGCAGCAATGGCAGCAGGAAATGCTGGCCGAAGGGCACGTTGGCATTCACCCGCAGCCGCCCGCGCGGTTCGGCATGCGCGCTCGCACAGCGCTCGGCCTCTTCCAGGTCAGCAAGCACGCGCAGCCCGCGCTCGTAGAAGGCGCAGCCCTCCGGGGTCAGCTGCAGCTGGCGGGTGGATCGCTGCAGCAGGCGCGTGCCCAGTCGCTGCTCCAGCCGCGCCACCAGCTTGCTGACCGCCGAGGGCGTCATGTCCAGGCTGCGGGCCGCCGCGGAGAATCCGCCGGTCTCGATCACCCTCACGAACACTTCCAGCTCGCCGGAACGATTGATGTCGGGTCGCGCCATGGTGATGAATTCAGTTCACAGATGATTATCCAAGCGCAGTCTAGTTCACAGAAAGCGGCAAGGACACCATGGCCCCTCCTTCCGACGGACCCTTCCGATGAACCGCCTGAGCACGTTGACTACCGCTGCCCTGCTCACCCTGTCCGCAGCAGCCAGCGCCACGGCCGCTCCTCCCCGGCACTGGGTGGCCAGCTGGCAGGCCAGTCCACAACCGGTATGGCAGGCAGACTTCCTGTTTCCAACGCTGATCCCCGCAGAGCTGGCCGACCAGACCTTCCGCCAGACCGTCCGCATCAGCCTGGGCGGCTCACGCCTGCGTGTCCGCTTGAGCAACGCCTACGGGACACAGCCACTGCGGGTGGGCCGGGCCACCCTGGCGGCACATCCGGGCGAGGTGCCGCAGGCGCTGACCTTCGATGGCCAGCCCGGCGTGCTGATCGCGCCTGGCCAGGACCGGCTCAGCGACGCGCTGCCGCTGTCCACGCGCGACCTGCAGTCGCTGCAGGTCAGCATCCATCTGCCACAGCCCACACCGCTGCGGACGTTCCACTGGGAGGGCCGGCAGACCAGTTGGATCGCGCCGGGTGACCAGAGCCTGGCCGCGGACCTGGACGGTGCCCGCAGCACCACGGCCCGCCTGCTGCTGTCCGGCATCGACGTCGAAACCGCAACCCGCGCACGCAGCGTGGTGGTGATCGGCGACTCGATCACCGATGGCGCAACGGCCAGCCTCGACCAGGACCAGCGCTGGACCGACCATCTCGCCGCACGGCTGGCACCGCAGGGAATCGCAGTGGTCAACGCTGGCATCTCCGGCGGACGCCTGCTGCGCGACGGCATGGGAGAATCCGCCCTGGCCCGCTTCCCGCGCGATGTCCTCGACCAGCCCGGTGTCGCCAGTGTGATCGTGCTGATCGGCATCAACGACATCAGCTGGCCGGGCACAGCGTTCGCGCGCGGCCAGGCCCGGCCCGGGCTCGCCGAACTGCAGGCCGGCTATCGCAGCCTGGCCGGACAGGCCCATCGCCATGGACTGCGCATTGTCGGCGCAACCCTTCCGCCGTTCGCCGGTGCCCTGCCCGGCACCCCGCTGGACGACTACTACCAGCCGGACAAGGACGCACTGCGCCAGCAGCTCAATGCCTGGCTGCGGCAGGACAGCCCATTCGATGCGGTGATCGACCTGGATGCAGTGCTGCGCGACCCCGCCGATCCCTCACGGATGGCCGCCGCCTACGATTCAGGCGACCATCTGCATCCGGGCGATGCCGGCAACCGGGCCATGGCCAAGGCCGTGGATCTGCGGATGCTGATGCCGCCATCGCACCCGGCGGTCACTCCGCCGCGCTGACGAAAAACCCCGGGGCCAGCCCGGGGTCTCGTCGCAACCGGCACGCAGGGGGCGCCTATCTGCGCTTCTTGCGCACGTACAGCACCAGCGAGTGTTCTTCCAGCTCATAGCCGTGATCGGCCGCGATCTTGCGCTGCAGTTCCTCGATCTCGGTACTTTCGAACTCGATGATCTTGCCGCTGTCCACATCGACCATGTGATCGTGATGGCCGCCGCGGTCCAGTTCATAGACGGCCTGGCCGCCTTCGAAATTGTGCTTGAGCACGAGGCCGGCAGCCTCGAACTGGGTCAGTACCCGGTACACCGTGGCCAGGCCGATCTCGTCACCATGCTCCAGCAGCTGGCGGTAGATGTCTTCGGCGGTCATGTGGTGCTGGGCAGTGCGCTGCTCGAGCAGCGCCAGGATCCGCATCCGTGGATGGGTTACCTTCAGGCCGACTTTACGCAGGTCGTGGGTTTCCATAGGTCTCCGTTCATTGGCGATTTAGCGCCAGCTGCCTCGGATTGGGTCGCGGTGGCACGCCGGGAGTGTATCATCGGTTCGATTTCCCCAACCGCCAGTCCCGATGCGCAATCTCCTGTTGGTCGCCGCCGTCGCCCTGTCCACCACCGGGTGCGGCATCATCTACAAGCAACCCATCTATCAGGGCAACCTGATCCGGGAAGATGCCGTGGCCAAGCTGCAGGTCGGGCAAAGCAAGCAGCAGGTGAACGCGCTGCTGGGCACGCCCTCCGTGCCGGACCCGTTCCATGCCCAGCGCTGGGACTACACCTCCAGCCAGCGGGTCGACCGTCTCGGCCGCACGGAAGTGAAGAACTTCACCGTGTATTTCGAGAACGACACCGTGACGCGCTGGGAGGGTGACTATTTCCCGGCCAACGACAAGGCGCTGGCCCAGCAGACCGTCCGCCAGTTCGGCCGCAACCTGCCGAAGGACAAGAAGAAGAAGGGCCGCTGAGGCCGCCGGCCCGTTCCGACGGACGGGCCCTGGCCCTCAACCGCCGAGCGCGCGACGCCGGCGGTTGTCCTTGGGATCGGCCTGCAGCGGGCGCAGCAGTTCGACCCGGTCCCCATCCAGCAGTGCCTGCTGCGGGCGGGCCAGCACACCATGCACGGCGGCAGCCGGGCAGCCGGCACTGCCCTCAAGAGCGGCAGCGGCGATCGCATCGGCAACCGTGGCGCCCTCTTCCAGCTGCAACCGGCGTGACAGCACCCGCTGCGGCCAGGCAAGCACCACCTCGACCTCGATCATCG
Organism: Stenotrophomonas sp. GD04145; assembly: GCF_029835135.1. Taxonomy (NCBI): domain Bacteria; kingdom Pseudomonadati; phylum Pseudomonadota; class Gammaproteobacteria; order Lysobacterales; family Lysobacteraceae; genus Stenotrophomonas; species Stenotrophomonas sp. GD04145. Next base: position 6,994 of record NZ_JAODZG010000004.1, read on the forward strand.
CTCAGTCCTCGTCGGCGACCCGGACGAAATCGTTGACCATGCGATCGGCCAGCCCCTGGAAGCCGATCGCCAGCGCCGGGCCCAGCAGCCGTGAGCTGGGTTCGAATTCCAGGGTCAGCGTCACCTTGCAGGCGTCTTCGGCCAGCGCGTGGAATTCCCAACGGCCATGAAGCTGCTTGAAGGGACCGTCGCGCAGCTGCATGTCGATGCTGTGCGGGCGCTGCAGGGTGTTCTCGGTCTGGAACCAGGTACTGAACGAACCCAGGCCCAGGTCCAGACGCGCCACCAGCCGGTCCTCGCCCTGCTCCAGGATGCGGGCATCGGAGCACCAGCGGAAGCGGCGCGGATAAGCCTGGACGTCGTTGACCAGGTCGAACATGCGCGCGGCCGAATGTTCGACCAGGGCGCTGCGGCGGATAGTAGGCATGTATACGGGACGTTTCGGCAATCGACCGGGCGGGCCCGAATCGGAGACAATACGGAAATGAGCAAGAACAGCGGCAAGGATAAAGCAAAGAGCGCGACGGCCAACAAAACCATCGCGCTGAACAAGCGTGCCCGCCACGAGTACCACATCGAAGAGCGCTTCGAGGCCGGGCTCGCCCTGCAGGGCTGGGAGGTCAAGTCGATCCGGGCGGGGCGCGGCAACATCATCGACGCCTACGCTTACGTGAAGCGTGGCGAGATCTACCTGATCGGCGCACAGATCACTCCGTTGATCCAGGCCTCCACCCACGTGGTGGCCGAGGATCGGCGCGAGCGCAAGCTGCTGCTGCACCGGAACGAGATCGACAAGCTGATCGGCAAGGTCGAGCGTGATGGCTATACGATCGTGCCGACCGCGATGTACTGGAGCAAGAACAAGATCAAGCTGGAGATCGCGCTGGCCAAGGGCAAGCAGAACCACGACAAGCGCGATGCGGCCAAGGATCGCGACTGGGCGATCGAGAAGCAGCGGGTGATGCGGCGCGGCAACCGCGACGCCTGAGGCAGGCCCCGCCGCCATGTGGCGCCGGGCGATGCCCGGCGGCCCGGGCCATCAACCGGCCAGCATGCCCTGCCCGCGCGCGCGCGGCGCCAGGGCCGCGTGCATCACGGCCAGGTGCATCACTACCGCCAGTTCCGGCGCGTGGCGGTCATCGCCCGCCCGCCACTGCTGGGCGAGCTGGGCTGCATCGGCCGGCAGCAGGGCCAGCAGCTGCGTATCGTCGAGGGCATCGGCTGCACCCTGCAGCTGGCGCGCCAGCTGCCGCGACTGCCACACGTGAACGCCGATGCTGAGGCTGGCCAATGTCATCAAGGTCAGCGCCAGGCCGTGCTCGAACCACTGCGCCAGCACGTCCGGCCCCCACAGCAACGCCGCCAGTACCGCCAGCGCCGGCAGCCGCCAGCCCAGCCAATGGGTGCGCCCACGCTGCGGCCAATGCACCACCACTGCGCTGGCGACCAGCGCCACCGCTGCGGTGGCCGGCAGTTCGGTCAGCCAGGTCGCCGCCAGCAGCACCGCCAGCAGCGCCCAGACCCAACCGGGAGGCAACGCCCGTCGCTGATAGTCGGCCCCGACCGGGCCCACCAGCTGGCGCAGGCTGCGCTGTTGCATCGCGTCGGTCACCCACAGTCTCCCGTTTCTGTCCTGCCCTGGATGGTCACGACCAGTGTGTCGCAAATCCGTGCCGGAGACGTTAGCAATCCGCTATGACACAGGCAGTACAACATGTTGCGGATTGACCGGCCGCGCGAGGTGACTGTTCAGCTGTTTTGCCGTAGCATGACAACCGTTGGGCAGGCCCTGCCCGTGGTGACACGGAATCGGCCCTGTACCTTGCAGCACTGTAGAAACCGGGGGTGCATTGGTTTCGACGGGGGTTGTGAAGTCGCCTGGCGCATGCCGAGGGGGTAGCTTTCCTCGTAAATCCAGCTGCAAAACTCTAGTTGCCAACGACGACAACTACGCTCTGGCCGCTTAAGGCCTAAGCCTCGAAACCGCTTGTGTCCATGCTCGCGGTGTAGAGTCACTATCATGGAATCGCGCTGGACGGCTGCCTGTCAGTCCGGCACTAGAACACAACAGGCTGGTTCCCGGATGCGCTTTGCACGCCGTGCTGTTCGGGGACGAGATTCAACGGCGAGCTAAGCATGTAGTGCTGGGGATGGAGTGCCTTCGGACGGCGGTTCAATTCCGCCCACCTCCACCAACGAGCGGTCCGCCAAGGACCGGAGAAGCCCGGAAACCCCCGCAGCACAAGGGTTTCCGGGCTTTTTTATTGTCCGCATCAGGCCGGGGCAATCCGTTTCAATCCTCGAGACGGTGGGGGTACATCAAGGGGTATCCGACCGTCCCCGCTTAAGCGATACCCCCAATGCCTCTGACCGACGCAGCCATCCGGCGCGCCAAGCCGCAGAAGATCACCGACGGCGGCGGCCTGTGCCTCTACCTCCCCCGACCGGCGCGCGCAGCTGGCGCTGGAAGTGCCGCATCGCCGGCAAGGAAGAGCTGCTGTCGATCGGCCTGTACCCGGATGTCTCCTTGGCTCGCGCTCGCGAGGCCCGCGACGAAGCCCGCTGCTGGCAAGAGGGGTCGCCCCCCGGCGCGCAGAAGAAGGCTGCTGCCCTCGTTCACTCCGCCCTCGGCTCGGACAGCCTCGAGGCCATCGCCAATGAGTGACACGCCGGAAATACCATTGCCGACTCTGGCGCGTTCACACAAAACAAAACACCTCTTCTCCTAGCCAGACAAGAGGTGTTCCATTGCATATCATTCCTCTTGAGGAGGACTGTTGTTGCCTGGATTGTCCTGCTGAGATGTAGGCTGATAACCACCCTGCGGGCTTGGGTCAGACGGCGTTTGAATAGGCTGATAGCCCTTTTCCACGGGCATGTACCCATCATGCCGTGTCTTGTCAGGATTTCCCATTTTCTACTCCCTAAGTTCGATATGCGAAATGTCTTTCGACAGGATTAAAACACCGGCAGTTTGATTTTTCTTCCTAACGAACTGCCCCTTCCCCCCAAGAATCCAACACTCTTCAAGGTAGATTTGCTCAGGTGCAGGGGCGCTTGACGCGAATGAGCTCCCTGCGTATCGACCACCGATGACACTTCCGTTGGATAAGGTCACCTTTACCCAATACAACTTCCGCTGCTGAAAGACAAAATCCCACGGCTTCGCTGTTGGATGAGGAGCCGTTCGCTGCATCAGGCTCGACGCTCTCATCAGCTTCCAGATGACTACCCAGAGTATCGGGGCAATGAATACTGCAAAAAAGTAGAAGAGGTAATAGGCCAGCGGACTGGCAGCCGCTAAGGATGACCTTTCGACTAGCATTACTGGCACGAAAAGCAAGGCGTAGTTGATAGAGCTATAAGCGACAGCATCAATCAGTTGCTCCGAAGTAGCTCTCACCGTTCCTGGAAATGCGAGTTGATAGCATTTGATGCTGATGAAACCTGGGACCACAAAAAGCAAAAATATTGCCAGCTTATCGCTTTGCCATATATCCATCCCCTTCCCCCGATCAAGGTCCATCCGAGCCGTTAAGGCAGTCTGTCCAAGTGCTTTAGTCCAAGCAACTGCTTCGCGAATATTCGGCATTGAGCCATAGCGCAGTCTCTCAGATTGAGACTGTACCGGCTGAAAAGTTGGGTGCACAGAGCCTCAGCTGAAGATGCTGGGCGCCGGTAGGAGCAGCGTTGGAAGCAACATCAGCAGGCCTCGTGCCCGTTTTAACGAGTGAAGTCGTGAAGCACTCGCCAGCGCGCCTAAGGAAGTTCGGCAAAGCCTCGCCGGATTCGCTGATATGGTCGCCCAGATGCTGGCGCTACCCCGCCCCTGGTTGTTTCCGGTGTGCGGGATCGAACCGCTTTGCGCTCACAGCGGCCCCAGCGTCACCACCACCAAGAGTTTCCACAGCATGCCGTCCTCTTCGAGAACGACCGCACACCAGCCCATCATCGTGCCCACATGGGATTGGGTATCGTTTGAGGTATTGCCCCGAAGGAGCAGGCCCGGAAAATTTTCTTTGCCATTCAACCATTTATAAGAAATTCTGGGACACCCCACCTCCACCAACGAGCGGTCCTTCAAGGACCGGAGAAGCCCGGACATTCCCGCCAGAAGGGGATCTCCGGGCCTTTTTTATTGCCTGCGGTATAGACCGCTCGCCGCGCGTGTCGATCTCGACATCGGTAAATCAGTTCAGAAATTTCCTACCCCCGCACTGGGGGAGAACGGTCTGCGAAGCCGTTCGTTCAAGGTCGCCATCAGAAAGGAGACCGCGCGGACATACCCCCTTCATCTCGAGTCGAGCCCCCAGGGCACGACCGGCTCATCGCACCTTTCACAAAGGAACTGTATTCATGCGTACGTCGCTTCGGGTTTCCCTTGCCAGTGCCATCACCCTGGTCCTGGCCAGTGCCCCTGCCTTCGCCCAATCCACCGAACGGGTGTGGACACGGGGCATGGACAACAACCAGCAGTACAGCAGTTTCATCGTCAAGTACCGCGATGGCAGCCGCAAACGCGTCTCTGCCGACACCGCCCAGGATGCGCTGAAACAGCGCTTGGGCGCGCAGCAGCGCAGCAAGCGCTCGGTGGGTGCGGCGCAGGCTGCGGCGGTGGCGCATCAGCGCCGCATGGGTGGCGGCGCCGATGTGATCAGGACAGACAAGGCACTGGATCGTCCGGAGGCCGAGATCCTGATGCAGCGCATCGCCGACGACCCGGACGTCGAATACGTGCAGCCGAACTTCATGATGAGTGCGTTCGCCACGCCCAACGATCCGCGTTACGCCGAACAGTGGCACTACAGCAATCCCGTCAGTGGCGCACGCGTGCCGGCGGCATGGGATCGCTCCACCGGCCAAGGGGTCGTGGTGGCGGTGATCGATTCGGGCTATCTCGACAACAACGACCTGCAGCCGAACCTGCTGCCAGGCTACGACATGATTTCCTCCACCCGGCCGTTCAGCAATCTGCAGTGCATCCTGGGCGGGCTGAATCCCGGTTGTGGCGGTTCCGACGATGGCGATGGCCGCGATGCGGATGCCTTCGATGCCTCGGGCATCGCGCACGGCACCCACGTTGCGGGAACCGTCGCGGCGGTAACCAACAACCAGATCGGCGTGGCCGGCGTGGCCTACAACGCGAAGGTCGTACCGGTACGCGTGCTGGGCAACCAGGGCAATGGCGGCTCGGATGACATCATCGACGGCATGCTCTGGAGCGCTGGCATCGCTGTGCCGGGTGTTCCCGCCAATGCCAACCCGGCCGAGGTCATCAATCTCAGCCTGGGCGGCCGTCGGCCCTGCTCGCCGGCCGAGCAGGATGCGATCGACGACATCACGGCCACCGGCACCCTCGTGGTGGTCGCGGCGGGCAACAGCAACCTCGATGTGTCCGAGTTCGCACCGGCGAACTGCAACGGCGTGATCGCGGTAGCCGCGAACGACCAGGGCGGGCGCCGCGCGTTCTACTCCAACTACGGTGCAGGCATCCATATCACCGCGCCCGGTGGCGAGACGTGGTCGTGCCGCGCCTCGGTGGGCGAGTTCCTGCCCCTGGCCACACCACCGAACTCGACCAACTGCGCACCGACCCGCCAGCATCCGGCGCAGGGCGTTCTGTCCACGGTGGGCAACAATGCCTTTGACTTCATGTCCGGCACCTCGATGGCGGCACCGCACGTGGCCGGCGTCGTCGCGTTGATGCAGGCGGTGGCACCGGTGCCGAAGACCACCAGCCAGGTCAAGGACATCCTGCGCCGCACCGCCCATCCGATCGCGGCGGCCAACTGCCCGGGGGGTTGCGGTCCGGGCATCATCGACGCCGCAGAAGCTATCAGGGAGGCCAGCAACTGAGGCCCGGGCGCAGCGGCCCGCCACAGCCGCTGCGCCATGCGTTGCCCGCCGGTCAGATCCACAGGCCACCTTCTCCCACACTCCCGGCACGAAACCCATGAACTGGTTCGACGGTATGGCCATCGGCTTCCTGCTCGGTGTCCTGGCATGTACTGCTGCGGTGGTCCTGGCAATCCGCAACAGCGATCTGGACGATTGACGACCGGCCGCTGAAGGAACCGGCGCACGCCGCTTCCGCCTTGACATACCTCCCGCTAGAGTGGCGCGACCGCGCAGGAGGATCGTATGGCAACCACGGGAATGGGCATCGTCGGCCGCACGGCTCTCGTCTTCACCCTGCTGCTGGCGTTGAGCGGCTGCGCCACCCTGCGCCAGTTCGGGCCCTCGGTGCAGGTCGCCTCGGTTACCCCCGGCCAGTACATCGCGCTCAAGCGCGGTGACATCCTCACCACCGGCAAGCTCAGCTCGGCCACCCTGGAAACCCTGCGCGTGGCCGGTCTGGACGAGGGTGTCTGCGCCAAGCCCGGTCCGCCCTGCATCGATGCAATGGAGGCCAGCATCGTCGTACGCGAGGAAGACAAGCGCTCGGCCCTGGCCGAACTCTGGCTGCAGTACGCATTGACCCTGCCCGCCCCCAAGCGCGAGTACTCCGCCGAAGGCCGCGCCAAGGCCGTGGTCACCGAACTGGACGCCGGCTTCCAGCCGCGTCTGGATGCGTGGATGCAGGTTGCGCGGCAGGCCTACGCCTATCTGTTCTTCACCGAGCGCACCGCCAACCAGCGGGGTTTCGAGGATCGCCAGACGCAGGTGCGGGACTACTACAACCTGGCCGTGCAGGAAGCCTCCGTGCAGCTGTTCGAGGCCTACGCTACCGGCCGGGTGCACAGCGACACCAGCCGCTTCCAGCTGGGTCGATGGACCTTTGTGCTGGCGCCATCGGACGACGGCTCGCCATTGGACGAGCGTACGCCGAGGGAGCTGGTTCCCGCCGCAGCGCTCTCGTTCACCGGCACCCTGCGCAGCGTGCATCGCCGGGATGGCTTCGGCGCCGAGCTGGTAGCGGTGATGGATGATCCCGGCAGCGACGTGGACATGCCTGCTGCCGAGGCCAGCGCCGCCGCGCCCGTACAACGCAGCTGGAGCGAAATGCCTTCACCCTCGATGTCGGTGCTGCTGCGGTTCTCCGGCAACAACCTGTGGGAAGTGCTGCACGACGACGAGCCGGAGGTGGAGATCCACGATCCCTACCAGGTTTCGGAAGTCACCCTGCATGGCCAGCAGGTGCCACTGGCGGCCAACTTCACGGCAGGCTACGCGCTGTGGCTCGCACGCTCCAACTTCAGCCGGCAATCGCTGCGCTCGCTGTTCGGCAGCAAGGGCGGCATCGATACGCCGCATCTGTACATGATGCAGCCCTACGACCCGAAGCGCCGCGTGCTGTTGATGATCCACGGCCTGGCAAGCAGCCCGGAGGCATGGGTCAACGTCGCCAACGAGCTGATGCGCGACGATGAGATCCGCCGGGACTTCCAGGTGTGGCAGTTCTACTACCCGACCAATATGCCCATCGCGATGAGCCACGATGCGATCCGCCACATGCTGGCCGACGTGCTGCAGCACTTCGATCCCACTGGAAAGGCGGCGGCCTCGCATGACATGGTGCTGGTCGGGCACAGCATGGGCGGAGTGATCTCGCGGCTGATGGTGTCTTCGTCCGGCGACCATCTGGTCGAGACCCTGCTGGCAACCGCGCAGATGACGCCGGCACAGCGCGAGCTGCTGCGCACCCGCGGCGCGCCGGTGCTCACGTTCAAGCCGGAACCGGAGATCTCACGGGTGGTATTCATTGCCACGCCGCATCGCGGCACCGACGTCGCCGGTACCCGCCTCGGGCGCTGGATCGGCCGTCTGGTACGGCTGCCACTGACCGTGCTGGAGGACGTGGCGACGATCGCCAACGACGGCCACGTCGACCGCGACGACGGCAAGCACGGCTACCAGATGAACAGCATCCAGAATCTCGACAAGGATGACCCCTTCGTCAAGGCCGTCGCCGATCTGCCGATGTCTCCGAGCGTGCGCTACCACTCCATCATCGCGCGCGCCAAAGCCGATGGACCGCTGGAGCAGACCAGCGACGGACTGGTGCCGTACTGGAGTTCGCATCTGCCGGGCGCCGAATCGGAGAAGGTAATCGTGTCCGGTCACAGCGTGCAGGAAGCCACGCCCGCCATCGTCGAGCTCAGGCGCATCCTGCATGAAGACATGCAGGCACACGACCGGCGCGATGAATAGCGCAGGCTGATCGCCGTTCCGCCACCGGCGGAGACGGCGGGTCAGGCGTTGCGGGAAATCCCTCATCGCACGTACGCACAGTGCCTCCTATGCTGGCCGCACCTCCCCGACAGCAGGCCAGCCACATGAACACCCAGGACCTCAGCCGCCAACCCCGTCCCGATCCGGCCGAGCGCGATGCCTTCTTTCCCTCGCCCTGGTCGCTCTCGCAGTTCACGTCACCCACCAGCAATCTGTCCGGCGCGGACTATGCCGACGCACGCCGGGATGGCCGCTGGAAGATACTGATGATCGGCGCCGATGAGCGCTACCTGCCGACCGCCAACGGCCACCTGTTCTCCACCGGCAATCACCCGGTCGAAACGCTGCTGCCGATGTATCACCTGGACAAGGCCGGCTTCGACTTCGATGTGGCAACCCTGTCCGGCAACGCCGTGAAGTTCGAATGGTGGGCGTTCCCCGGCGAGGACCGCGACATCGGCGGTCTGTACGAACGTTACCAGGCGCGGTTCCGCCAGCCGAAGGTGCTGGACGACATCGTGGCCTCGCTGGACGCGGCGTCGGACTATGCAGCCATCTTCATTCCGGGCGGGCATGGTGCACTGATCGGTCTGCCGGAGAGCCGCGCGGTCAGCAAGGCGCTGCACTGGGCGATGGCACAGCAGCGCTACATCATCACGCTCTGCCACGGCCCTGCAGCGCTGTTGGCTGCCAGGATCGATGAAGCGGGCGGTGATTCGCTGTTCCGTGGCTACCGCATCTGCGCCTTCCCCGATGCGATGGACCGGCAGACGCCGGACATCGGCTACATGCCCGGGCAACTGCCGTGGTTCTTCGGTGAAAAGCTCGCGCAGCAGGGCGTGCAGATCGTCAACGAGGGTATTGACGGCAGCGTGCTGCAGGATCGCCTGCTGCTGACAGGCGATAGTCCGTTGGCCGGCAATGCACTCGGCCAGTTGGCCGCACGCACCCTGCTGGACGCGCTGGCAGGTCGCTGAACACCGTGGCCGCGCTGGTGCCCATGCTGCTGGAACTGGAGCAGGCGCGTTCGATCGCCGGGATCGGCGCGCTGCTTCGCTCGATCGCCGCGCCCCTCGGCTACGATCGCGTGCTGGTGTTTGCGGCCGGCACCGGGTTCGAACGCGGCGCACACCGTGTGTACTGGATCGAGGGCGACTGGCTGGGCACAGGGCGTGAGACCGATCTTGCCCGCTACCTGCATGCCTGCCCGGTCAACCGCCACGTGCTCGACAGCGATGCCCCGTTCTTCTGGAGCAAGCGCGACGGCGCAAGGGGGGCCCGCTACCAGGTGGTCAGGCAGCCCCGCGGCGACGGCCTGCATGGCCTGCAGGTACCCGTGTTCGGAACCACGGGGCTAGAAGGGGCAATCAGTTTCGCCGGAACGATCATCGACGCTTCCGCGCCTGCCCGGCTGCTGCTGGAGTCTGCCGGCACAGCAGCATTCCGCGCTGCCCGCCGGCTGGCCGAAGCACCGGCCGAACGCCCCCTGGGCGAACTGAGCACGCGGGAACGCGAGGTTCTGCGCTGGGTCGCAGCCGGCCGGCGCCAGGCGGAGATCGCCGCCACGCTGGGGTTGTCCGCGCGCACCGTGGAGAACCACCTGCGCCGCGCGCGCCAGCGCCTGGGCGTTGCGACGACGGCGCAGGCCGTGCGCGCGGCCGCGCGACGCGGCGAGATCGAAGACTGAGCGTGCCCCCGTGCAGCCGCCAGGCCAATGACCCATCCCGGCATACCCTCCCCTGCCAATCCGTGCCATCCTTCATGGAATCGTTTACATGGAATGGAGGGATTCCACGATGCTGTCGCGTTTCCGTCGCCCTGCGCTGTGTGCGCTGCTGGCCTTCGCTCTTCCCGCCATCGCCTGGGCGGCGGCCCCTGCGCCGCTGAAGGTGATGTCCTTCAATGTCCGCACCCCGGCCGACACCGCGCCAGGCAAGCGCTGGCCGGATCGCCGCGATGCGATGGTCAAGGTCATCCTGGATGCCCGCCCGGCCGTCATCGGCACCCAGGAGCTGGTACAGGAACAGGCCGACTATCTCGCCGGCCACCTGCCCGGCTACGCGTGGTTCGGTGAAGGACGGCGCGGTGGCAGCGGCGATGAGCACATGGGCGTGTTCTACGACACGCGGGTGCTGGCCGTGGAGGAATCAGGCAACTTCTGGCTGTCCGATACACCGGAGGTCGCCGGCAGCATCACCTGGGGCAACCTGTACCCGCGCATGGTGACCTGGGCCCTGTTCCGTCGCCTTGACGATGGCCGCCGCTTCTACTTCATGGACACCCACCTGCCCTATCGCGACGAAGACGAACCGCGCCGGGTCAAGGGAGCCGAGCTGATCGGCAGGCGGGTGGCGACGCTGCCGCCGGATCTGCCGGTGGTGCTGACGGGCGACTTCAACAGTGAACCCGGGGGCGGAACCTACGCGACGCTCACCCGCGTTCTGCAGGACGCACGCACCCAGGTGGCGTCTCCCCAGGGGCCGCGCCTGACCTTCCATGATTTCACCGGCAAGGCCACCACGCAGCTGGACTGGGTATTGGTGAGAGGCTTCCGTGCGCGCAGCTTCCTGACCGATGACCGTCGCATCGACGGCGTGCTGCCCTCGGATCACTTCCCGCTGGTGGTCGAGCTGGACTGGCCCCGGCCCTGAGTCGGGTTGCCGCCGCGTTCACCGCGGCGGCTGCCGCGCCAACAGGCGATACAGCGCCTGGTGCTGATCGCGCGCCTGGCAGATGCGAGCGCCGATGGCCAGCAGCACGGCCACGCCGATCAGGCCCAGGCCCAGCATGGAGTCCGGCAGCCGTACGAAGCCGATGGCCGCGGCCAGCATCGCCAGCACCAGCAGAACGACCACCGCGACGGACAGTCCTGCACCGGGTGGTCCCGGATCGCCGAACAACATTCGTTGGGTATCCCGCTTGCCGTCCGTCATCGCCTGTCCTCTGATGGCCCGCCCCACTTGTTACACGGCAGAAGGCGCTTCCGGGAGAGTCAGAAGCGTCATGAATGTGACGGTGTCCACGGCTCACGCCGCGCTGCCCTGCCTGAGTTCGCAAAGTGTGGAGGACGGCAGGGCACACCCGCGCCGTCCGGCCGGATTCATCATCGACAGCCAGGACGCAGCCGCCGACGAAGGCACTCGCTTCTGCGCCGCCACGCTGGGCGGCAGGCGCCCGCCCATCGGTGGCCCTGACCGGAAACGAGGACGGAGGCCACTGCCTCCGTCCCCGTCCGGTCAATTCACCTGTGCCACGCTCGGCGCCTGCGGGGACTGGCCCCAACCACCCAGCGCCTTGTATACGCCGACTACGCTGACGTTGACCTCCGCCTCGGCGGCCGCCAGTGCATCATCGGCGGCCAGCTGGGTGCGCTGTGCGTCGAGCAGGGTCAGGAAGTCTTCCGAGCCCTCGCGATAGCGGATCTGCGCCAGCGACTCGGCTCGTCGTGCGGCCTGCGCCTGCTCCACCACGATCGCCAGCCGTGCCTGCTGCTTGGAGTAGCGTGTCAGCGCGTTCTCGGTGTCTTCCAGTGCCAGCAGCACCGTCTGCTCGTACTGCGCGGCAACGCCCTCGGCCTCGGCCTTGCTGGCACGCAGACGTGCGCGCACGGTTCCGAAATCGAAGGCCGCCCAGCTCAACGACGGCGTCAGCGACCAGGCCTTGTTGTTGCCGTTGACCAGGCCATTGGCGTCGCCGCCGAGGAAGCCGACGAAACCGGAAAGCGACAACCGCGGGAACAGATCGGCCGTTGCCACCCCCACCCGTGCCGTGGCGGCTGCCAGCCGCCGCTCGGCCGCACGCACGTCGGCACGCTGGCGCAGCAGCTCGCGGGTATCGCCCAGCGGCAGCGGCTTGGCGAACGCCGGCACCTCATGCGGCGCGAGCATGTCGGCCAGTACTTCCGGGCGCTGGCCCAGCAGCACCGCCAGGCGATTGCGGGACTGCGTCTCGGCCACTTCCAGCAGGGGAATATCGGCCTCGATCGCCTTCAGCCGGGCACGGCTGCTCTGCACATCCAGCTCGCTGCCGGCCCCCAGTTCCCAGCGCGCCTCGGTCAGCTTCTGCGTATCACGCAGATTGACCAGTGTGTGCTGGGCCACGGCGATCCGCTTCTGCGTGCCGCGCAGCTCGAAGTAGTTGCGTGCCACTTCGGCGGCAACCAGTACCTGCGCATCGGCCAGGTTGGCCTGCTCGGCCCCCAGATCGGCGCGTGCCGCTTCGGCAGCACGGCGCTTGCGGCCGAACAGATCCAGCTCCCAGCCCGCATCGAACCCGAGCTGGTAGCTTTCACTGAACACCCGCTGCCCACCCAGCTGCGGATCGGGTTGCTTGCGGCGGTCGTAACTGCCGCCTGCGGTCACGTGCGGTGCCTGGTCGAAGCGGCTTTCGACGAACACCGCCCGCGCCTGGCTGACACGCGCCACGGCCACGCGCAGGTCGAGATTGCTCGACAGTGCGCCATGCACCAGCTCTTCCAGCACCGGGTCATCGAACTGCGCCCACCAGCTGGCAACCGGCGACGTGGTGCTGAACACCGGCTGCTCCGCGCCCTGCAGGACGACAGGCTCCTGCTGGGGTGCCTTGTAATTGGGACCGACGGTGACACAGCCGGCCAGCACGAGGCTGGAAACGGCCACCGCCAGGGTGCGGATCACCATGGCAGCACCTCGCCCAGATAGGTGAAGCTGCCGCTCGGGCCTTCATGGCCGATCAGCGCCATCTGCACGCTGGAACGCGCACCTTCGGCGATCTCGATCTCGCCGTGGCCACCATTCATGTCGGTCTTGACGTAGCCCGGGTGCACGGTGTTCACCTTGATCGGCGAGCTGCGGAGCTCGTATGCCAGGGCCAGCGTCCAGCTGTTCACCGCCGCCTTGGAGGCGTTGTAGGCCGGAATCTTGAAGTCATAGATGCCCGAACCCGGGTCGGCGTGCAGGGTCTGCGAGCCGAGGATGCTGGACACGTTGACGATGCGCCCGGCCTTGGCCTGCTTCAGCAGCGGCAGGAACGCCTGGGTCACCGCCACCAGTGCATATACATTGGTGTCGAAGGTGCGACGCCACGTATCCAGCGACTGCTCCGACGGTGCCTGTGCCGGGTTCTCGATCATGATGCCGGCGTTGTTGACCAGGATGTCCAGCCGGCCGTGACGCTGGCGCACCTGCTCGACCGCGTCGGCGATGCTCGCAGCGTCGGTAACGTCCAGCTGCAGCGCTTCCACCGGCAGGCCTTCCGCCTGCAGCTTCAGTGCCTGCTCCACCGCCGTCTCACGCTTGCGGCCGGCCAGCAACGTGTGCACGCCTTCCTTCGCCAGCTGACGCACGGTCTCGGCACCGATGCCACGGGTAGCGCCGGTAACCAGCGCGATCTTGTTCTGATGGGTGTTCATGGATTCATGCCTTTGGAGGGAGAAGCCGCCGCCGATCATCGACCGGCGGCGACGGGGTTCCGTATCAGTGATGAATGGTGGGCTCGCCGTGCTGCACCAGCTGGCCACCGCCGTTGCGGGTGACGAACTTGCGCAGGGCGACGTAGAACACCGGGGTCAGGAACAGGCCGAACAGGGTGACGCCCAGCATGCCAGCGAACACCGTGATACCGGTCACCGAGCGCACCTCGGCACCCGCACCATGCGAAAGCACCAGCGGCACGGTGCCGGCGATGAACGCGATGGAGGTCATCACGATCGGGCGCAGGCGCAGGCGGCAGGCTTCCAGCGCGGCCTCGACGATGCCCTTGCCGCCCATCTCCAGCTCACGGGCGAACTCGACGATCAGGATCGCGTTCTTGCATGCCAGGCCCATCAGCACCACCAGGCCCACCTGCACGAACACGTTGTTGTCGCCGCCGGTCAGCCATACGCCGAACAGAGCCGACAGCAGGGTCATCGGCACGATCAGGATCACCGCCAGCGGCAGCGACCAGCTCTCGTACAGCGCGGCCAGCACGAGGAAGGCCAGCATGATCGCCACCGGGAACACGATGAACGCGGCCTTGCCCTGGGTGGCCTGCTGGTAGCTCAGGTCGGTCCATTCGGTGGCCATGCCGACCGGCAGCACCTGCCCGGCGATCTCGGTCAGCTTGTTCATCGCTTCCGCCGAGGACAGCAGGCGCGGGTCGGCTTCGCCGGCCAGGTCCGCTGCCGGGTAGCCGTTGAAACGCAGCACCGGGTCCGGGCCGAACGTCTGCTTGATGGTCACCATCGAACCGATCGGCACCATCTCGCCGCGGTCGTTGCGGGTGCGCAGCTTGGCGATGTCCTCGACGCTCTCACGGAACGGGCCGTCCGCCTGGGCGATCACCTGCCAGGTGCGGCCGAACTGGTTGAAGTCGTTGACGTACGCCGAACCCAGGTAGGTCTGCAGCGTGTCGAACAGCTCTGTCAGCTGCACGCCCTGCGCCTTCGCTTTCACACGGTCCACTTCCGCATCCAGCTGCGGCACGTTGGCCTGATAGCTGCTGATCGGGAAGGCCATGCCCGGGGTCTGTGCAACGGTCCCCTGCATCGCCTGCACGGCATTCTGCAGCGCGCCGTAGCCCAGATTGCCGCGGTCCTCGATGAACATCTGGTAGCCATTGCCGTTGCCCAGGCCCAGGATCGGCGGCGGCATCATCGCGAACGCGAAGCCCTCCTGCAGGCCTGCGATCTTCTGGTTGATCTCGGCGTTGATCTCCGCCGCCGTCCGGCCATGACGCTCGTTGAACGGCTTGAGCGGAATGAACGCCACACCGGTGTTCGGGGTGTTGGTGAACTGCAGCGCGTTCAGGCCCGGGAACGAAATGGTATGCGCCACGCCGTCGGTTTCCTGGGCGATCTTGGCGACCTTGCGCAGCATTTCATCGGTACGTGCGATCGACGAACCTTCCGGCAGCTTCACGCCCGCGATCAGGTACAGCTTGTCCTGGGTCGGGATGAAGCCCGGCGGCACCAGCTTGAAGATCACACCGGTGCCGACCAGCAGGATCGCGTAGACCACGAACACGGCGCCGCGACGGCCGAGGATGCGCGCCACGCCGCGCTCGTACTTCTCCGAGCTGGACTTGAAGAAGCGGTTGAACGGGCGGAACACCCAGCCGAACAGGCGATCGATCAGACGGCTCGGGCCATCCTTCGGAGCGCCATGGGCCTTCAGCAGGCGGGCGGCCAGGGCCGGCGACAGGGTCAGCGAGTTGATCGCCGAGATCACCGTGGAAATGGCGATGGTGACAGCGAACTGCTTGTAGAACTGACCGGTGACGCCCGACAGGAACGCCATCGGCACGAACACCGCGCACAGCACCAGTGCGATCGCAATGATCGGGCCGGACACCTCACGCATGGCCTGGTGGGCGGCTGCGGTCGGCGACAGACCTTCTTCGATGTTGCGTTCAACGTTCTCCACCACCACGATCGCGTCGTCGACCACGATGCCGATCGCCAGCACCAGGCCGAACAGGCTCAGCGTGTTGATCGAGAAGCCCAGTACGTACAGCGCTGCGAAGGTACCGACCACCGACACCGGAACCGCGATCAGCGGAATGATCGACGCGCGCCAGGTCTGCAGGAACAGGATCACCACCAGCACCACCAGGGCGATCGCTTCAAGCAGGGTCGAGACCACCGCCTTGATCGAATCACGCACGAAGATGGTGGTGTCGTACACCGCTTCGTACTTCACGTCGGCGGGCATGGTCTTCTGCATCTCGTCCATCGTGGCGATGACCTTGTCGCGAATCTCCAGTGCATTCGCACCGGGCGACTGGAAGATGCCGATACCCACCGCATTCTTGCCGTCGAGCTGCGAGCGCAGGGTGTAGTCGCCAGCGCCCAGTTCCAGGCGGGCAACATCGGACAGGCGCACGATCTCGCCGTCGACACCGCTCTTGAGCACGATGTCGCCGAACTCCTGCTCGCTGCGCAGGCGGCCCTGGGCATTGATCAGGGTCAGGAACTGGCTGTTCGGCAGCGGCTCGGCGCCGAGCTGACCCGCAGAGACCTGCACGTTCTGCTCACGCATGGCACGCACCACGTCACTGGCCGTCAGGCCGCGCGAAGCAACCTTGTCCGGGTCCAGCCATGCGCGCATGGCGTAGTCACCACCACCGAAGATCTGCGCGTCGCCCACGCCGGGAATGCGTGCCAGCGCGTCCTTGACGTGCAGGCGGGCGTAGTTGCGCAGGTACAGGGTGTCGTACTTGCCATTGGGCGACGTCAGATGCACGACCATCAGGAAGGTGGGCGACTGCTTCTGCGTGGTCACGCCCTGCCGGCGTACGTCCTCGGGCAGGCGTGCCTGCGCCTGCGCCACACGGTTCTGCACCTTCACCGCCGCCGCGTCCGGATCAGTGCCCGGGCGGAAGGTGACGGTCATCTGCAGCACGCCGTCGGAACCGGCGACCGACTTGAGGTACATCATGCCCTCGACGCCGTTGATCGCCTCTTCAAGCGGCGTGGCGACGGTTTCGGCGATGACCTTGGGATTGGCGCCCGGATAGACCGTGCGCACGACCACCGACGGCGGCACCACTTCCGGGTACTCGCTGATCGGCAGGATCGGAATCGTGATCAGGCCTGCGGCGAAGATCACGATCGACAGTACCGCCGCGAAGATCGGCCTGTCGATGAAGAAACGGGAAAAGTCCATGGAGGAATTCCTGGGAAATGCCGCCGGCGGGCAACAGCCACCCTGCCCCTCGCCGATATGACGAAGGCAGGGAAGGCCGCCGCTGGCGCCGGCAGCTAAGCGGAAACTCGGATCAGGAGACGGCGGATCAGCGGTTCAGCGCAGCAGTGGCATCACGGCCTGGTGCGGCGGCCGCAGCCGGCTGCATCGCCACCGCCTTGGCCTGCACCGGCATGCCCGGCATGAAGACCTTCTGCACGCCATCGATGATGACCTTGTCGCCTGCGGACAGGCCCTGCTCGACGATGCGCAGGCCTTCCGCCGTGCGGCCAAGGCGGATGTCGCGGCGCTGGGCCTTGCCATCCTTGTCGACCACGTACACGTACTTGCGGTCCTGGTCGGTCAGCACAGCCTTGTCGTCGATCAGCATCGCCTGGAACTGGCCACTGCCCAGCAGCTGCACACGGGCGAACAGCCCCGGGGTGAACTGCCGGTCGGCATTGTCCAGCAGCGCACGCACGCGGATGGTGCCGGTGCTGCGTGCAACCTGGTTGTCGAGGAAGTCGACCTTGCCCGCGTGCGGGTAGCCTTCTTCACCCGACAGGCCAACCTTCACCGGCAGGTCGCTGTCGCGCTCGCTCGGGCGCTCGCCCTTGCGTGCCATCTGCGCGTAACGCAGGAAAGTGCTTTCGTCAGCATCGAAGTAGACGAACACGGTGTCCAGCGAGACCAGCGTGGTCAGCACGCTGGCGCTGTCGCCGGCGGTGACCAGGTTGCCCGCGGTGACCATCGCGCGGCCGGCACGGCCGTCGATCGGCGCACGCACCTTGGTGAACTCCAGGTTGAGCCGGGCAGCATCCAGTGCCGCCTGCGCGGCCTGCACGGCTGCGCCGGACTGGTCTGCCGCAGCGCGACGCTGCTCGGCGGTCTCGGTGGAGATCGCCTGCTGCTCGGCCAGGCGCTTGGCCCGCTCCGATTCACTGCGGGCCAGGGTTGCCTGGGTGCGGGCGCGGGCCAGTTCTGCGGCGGCGCGATCGTACTCGGCCTGGTAGCTGCGCGCGTCGATGGTGAAGAGCACATCGCCCTTCTTCACTTCCTGGCCTTCGACGTAGTTGACCTTGTCGATGTAGCCGGACACGCGCGGACGCAGTTCAACGCTCTGCACCGCCTCGATGCGGCCGCTGAACTCGTCCCATTGGCTGATCTGCTTGACCAGCACCGGCGCTGCGCTGACCTGCGGCGGGGGCGGTGCACCGGCTTCTTCGGCATGGCCGCCACTGCAGGCAGCGAGCACCGCCGCGGCGAGGATCGACACGCCGACCATCGCAATGCGATGGCCGAAACGATGTGGGGTGGTTTTGGGGGAAGTCATGGCATGCATCCGTACGGAGGGGTGGTACAGCTAATGAAAATGGCTATCAAAAAGTGCGGCGTATGCTGCAACCTCAACCAAGGTCAAGGTCAAGCGACACCCACGGTGTCGCGCCACGGTGGTGGAACTTCCAGTCGCAGCAGGCCCCGCGGCAGTTCCGCATCGCTGCTGTCGCAGCGAACGATGGCGCGGTTGTCGCGGCAGCCATCAAGCAGCGACACCACGCGCCGGCCGACCAGCAGCGAGCTCGGCCACTCGATGCAGGCGTTGGCGGCGTTGGCCGGTGTACACACCGGGCTGCACACCTCCAGCATCTGCGCACGGACACCGACCGCCTGTGCTTCCTGGTGCACCACCTGCGCGTACATGCGCAGGGCGGCGGTGGTGATCGAGGTCTCGCCGTAGCCGGCCCAGGGCTTGAGACCGGCAGGGCTGCCGATCATCACGTAGCGCCGCGCATGCACGTTGTCGCGCAGCAGCGGCAGCAGGTGGCGTACCGCATGCACATGGGGCATCAGGTCGGCCTGCAGTGCGCCGAGCAGTTCGTCGCCCTTGCGGTCCATCACCCGGCCACGGTTGTAAGGACCGCCCATGGCCGCGATCACCGCCGCCAGCGGCCGCGGGCGCTGCGCGACGCGCTCGGCCAGGACCTGCGCCGAACCGTCGTCTGCCAGTGAACCCAGCATGGTCTGCAGGCCGGGCTCATCGGCGAACTGCGCTTCCAGCGACGCCAGCCGTCCTGGATCGCGGCCGACCACCAGCACCGGGCTGCCGGCTTCCAGCAGCGCACCGACCACGCCCTGGCCGACCGCACCGGTTCCGCCGAGGACCAGGACTTCGGGCATCAGAATCCCATTCACGGGACATTTCCTCCCAAATCCGGGATAGTCCCGATTCGGCGCAGTCGATCGCTCTTCTGCGGCGCCAAGCGGATGGCACCGCCACGCTGCTGCCGCATGGGCGCGGTAAACTCACGGAAATCCTTGTGCACCAAGGAACTCGGGCGGATCTCAACGGTCATCGCCAGATCCAGGGCGTTCTGGCCGGCATGCCGGAAACGGGCAAGAATGTTGCGCAGGCTCATGGCGGGGGGACTCCATTTCACGAATGGCGCCACGATAGACCTCAAACCTTTACTTGATTAGTCCTGATTAAGGGGAATAATCATCCCGTTCCCGGTCCAATCGATCTGTCACGATTGTCCCACCCCCGACGTCCAGGACTCCCGACCATGTCCCACGATCTCAATGAAACGCTGATCTTCGTCAAAGTGGTCGAGCAGGGCAGCTTCATCGCAGCTGCCAAAGCGCTCGGCCTGCCCAAGACCACTGTCAGCCGCAAGGTGCAGGAGCTGGAGACGCGGCTGGGCGCGCGCCTGCTGCACCGGACCACGCGCCGTCTTGGCCTGACCGAGGCGGGCTCGATCTACCACGAGCACTGCCAGCGCATCGCGCGCGAGCTGGAAGAAGCCGAGAGCGCGGTCAGCCAGTTGCAGTCCGGCCCACGCGGCTGGCTGCGTTTCACTGTGCCCTACTCCATCGGTATCACCTGGATCGCGCCGTTGCTGGGGCAGTTCCATGCGCAGTACCCGGAAATCCGCCTGGACATGCACATGGGCAACGAGAAGCTCGACCTGATCGCCGGTGAAGCCGATCTGGCCCTGCGCGTCGGCGCCCTGCCCGATTCCAACCTGGTCGCACGCAAGCTCGGCAGCCTGCGCACGCAGGTGTTCGCCAGCCCAGCCTACATCGAGCGCTACGGCGAACCACTGCACCCGGAAGAGCTTCAGTTCCATCGCATCCTGGCCATGCGCAAGCCCTACCACACTGGCAATTCACCGCGCTTTACCTGGCAGCTGGGCGAGAACGGAGGGGAACTGCGTGACTTCCCGGTGACGCCGCTGATGACGGCCAACGACATGTCCGCGCTCAACGGCGCGCTGGTGTGCGGTGAAGGCCTGCTGCTGACCGGCGATGTGATGGCCAAGCCGTTCGTCGAGTCAGGCATGGTCCGTCGCGTGCTTGCCGGGTGGACAGGTCCGGAGGTGGATTTCAACGCGGTCTTTGCCGGCGGCCGCCTGGTCTCGCCGAAGGTGCGCGCATTCGTCGACTTCCTGGTGGAGAAGCTCAACTTCGACGCCAATTACATGCTGGCGCAGTGCCCTGGCGCGAAGCTGGCGCGGCAGCAGCAGGAGCAGGAAGATGCCGCGCTTGAGATCAGCGGCAAGCGGATCCTGGAGAAGGTGGCCGCGCCGGCGGCGTGAAGCGGGGCCTGCCCGGCGTCATGCGGTGCGCGGTTCCAGCAGATGCTCGATCAGTGCCCGCAGCTTCGGCTCGGCCTGGCGCCGGCTGGGGTAATACAGGAAGAACCCTGCGAACCACGGGCAGTACGGCTCCAGCACGCTGACCAGTTCCCCACGCTGCAGCCACGGGCGCCATGTGTCCTCCATGCCGAAGGCCAGCCCGGCGCCCGCCAATGCCAGGCGGGTCATCGTGGCCATGTCATTGCTGGTGATCTCCGGCTGCACATCGACGCTGAACTCGCGTCCGCGCTCTTCGAATTCCCAGCGATAGGGCGCCTTGCGTGGTGCGGCGCGCCAGCCGATGCAACGGTGCCCGGGCAGCTCGCGCGGGTGCCTGGGCATGCCGTGCTGCTGCCCATACCGCGGAGTGCACACCACCACCTGCCGCTGCCGGCCGGACACCGGAATCGCCACCATGTCCTGGGCGATCACCTCGCCCAGACGCACGCCCGCGTCGAAACCCGCCTCGACGATGTCGAACTCCTCATCGGTCACCGTGATGTCCAGCTGCAGCTCCGGGTGCCGGGCGGCGAAGCTGGCCAGCAGGGGACCGGCCAGGAAATGCTCGGCAATGGAGGACACGGCCAAGCGCAGCTGGCCCTTGAGGGTGCTGCCGCGACGTAGCGTGGACTCCACGGCGCTGCCCAGCTCAGCCAGGGCGGGTCTGACCGCCGCAAGCAGCGCCTGGCCGGCATCGGTGAGGTTGACGCTGCGGGTGGTGCGCAGCACCAGAGCGACACCGAGCGACTGTTCCAACCGGGCGATGGTCTGGCTGACGGCCGACCGGGTCACGCCCAGTTGCTGGGCCGCCGCGGTGAAGCTGCTGCAGTCGGCTACCCGCTGGAACACCGCGAGCGCATTGAGATCGACGGACATTGGTTAGCGGATCTATACAAGGTAGTCAGCAGTCGCCATCTTATCGCGACGAGGCAGGCCGTCTACCGTGACTGCACCGGGCACGACCCGGCATTTCCCCCTAGCGCTTCCGGAGACCTGCCATGAGCCATTCCCGAACCATCCTGATCACCGGTGCCTCCAGCGGCATCGGCGCCGGCATCGCCCGCTCGCTGGCGCAGCCGGGCGCGCGACTGGTGCTGGGCGCGCGCCGCCTCGAACGGTTGCAGGCACTGGCGGATGAACTGCGCCAGCACGGCGCCGACGTACGCGTGCATGCGCTGGACGTGACCCAGCGCGCGCAGGTCGAGGCGTTCGCCGCGTCAGCCCTGGAGGAATTCGGCGCCCTTGATGTGATCGTCAACAATGCCGGTGTGATGCCACTGTCGCCGATGGCATCGCTGAAGGTGGACGAATGGGACCGGATGATCGACGTCAACATCCGCGGTGTACTGCACGGGATCGCAGCCGTGTTGCCCCATATGTGCGCACGCGGCCGCGGACAGATCATCAACATCGCGTCCATCGGCGCGCTGTCGGTCGTACCGACCGCTGCGGTCTACTGCGCCACCAAGCACGCGGTACGCGCCATCTCGGAGGGCCTGCGCCAGGAACACCGCGAGCTGCGGGTCACCTGCATCCACCCCGGCGTGGTGGAAAGCGAGCTTGCGGACAGCATCACCGACCCGGTCGCCGCCGAAATGATGGTCGGCTATCGCGCCATCGCCCTGCAGCCGGATGCGATCGGACGCGCGGTGCGGTTCGCCATCGAGCAGCCCGACGACGTGGACGTGAACGAGATCGTGGTGAGGCCGACGGCCGCGGCATGACCCGGCCACCGTTCCTGCGGCAGGCGCCGCGCGGCGCCGCCAACGAAAATGCCGCCTGCAAGGGCGGCATTTCCGTTCCGGCCGTGCCGGACCTGCGCGTTACTGCTGCAGCGGAATCACGCGGATTTCAACACGGCGGTTCTTGGCACGGCCGGCATCGGTGCTGTTGTCGGCAATCGGGTACGCCTTGCCGGCGCCCAGCGTTTCGATACGCACGCTCTGCACGCCCTGCCCGATCAGGTACTGGGCGACCGAATCGGCGCGCTCCTTGGACAGGCGGTTGTTGACCGCATCGCTGCCGATGCTGTCGGTATGGCCGACCACTTCGATCATGGTCTGGTTGTAATCACGCAGGGTGCCGGCCACGCCGTTGAGCGCGCCGTAGAACTGCGGCTTCAGTGCCGACTTGCCGAAATCGAAGGTGATGCCGTCGGGCAGGTTCAGCATGATGTTGTCGCCCTGGCGCTGCACATCGATGCCGGTGTTGGCGGTGCGCTCGCGCAGCGCGCGTTCCTGGCGGTCCTGGTACTGGCCCACGGCCGCGCCACTGAGCGCGCCGATGCCTGCACCGATCAGCGCGTGCTGGCGGCGCTCGGTCGCACTGTCACCGCTGAGCAGGCCGGCGGCCACGCCAATGGCGGTACCGATCAGCGCGTTGCGACCGGTCCGGTTCTGCTGCTCGGTCGGGTTGCCGTACTGATCGCTCTGCACGTAGGAACCGCCGGTGGCGCAGGCCGACAGGACGGCCGCGCTCATCAGGGCCAGTGCGACATTGCGGGTGGTGTTGCGGATCATGATGGTCTCCTTGGTTTCCGGTCGGGCCGGCGGCTTGCGGGCCGCCCAGAGGATAAACAGCAGGACGCGATGCCGGGATGATGAACACGCCGCTCGACAGGCCCTTGTTCAGCTAGCTGTCTGGAACCCCGCGGCGGCGCTTTACCCCGCTCCCGACTGGCGGTAGGCGGCGAGCGCTGCATCCCGGCCGGCGGCCAGATCCACCAGGGGGCTGCGCGGATACTCCGGCGCGTGCTCGGCCAGCCACTGCGGATGCTGCCACGGCGCGAAGCGCGCCTTCACCGGCAGCGCCGCCAGTTCCGGTACCCAGCGGGTGATGTAGCGCGCCTGAGGATCGAACTTTTCGGCCTGGGTGACCGGATTGAACACGCGGAAGTAAGGCGCTGCATCCGCACCGGTACCGGCCACCCACTGCCAGCCCATCGTGTTGTTGGCCAGGTCGGCATCGACCAGTGTGTCCCAGAACCAGCGTGCGCCATGCAGCC
Organism: Stenotrophomonas sp. GD04145; assembly: GCF_029835135.1. NCBI lineage: Bacteria > Pseudomonadati > Pseudomonadota > Gammaproteobacteria > Lysobacterales > Lysobacteraceae > Stenotrophomonas > Stenotrophomonas sp. GD04145. The sequence goes on from NZ_JAODZG010000004.1 coordinate 30,447, forward strand.
AGTGCGCGCGCAGGTGCTTGCACAGGTAGCTGGCGACGATCATCCGCACCCGGTTGTGCATGTAGCCGGTATGCCACAGCTCGCGCAGGCCGGCATCCACGATCGGTACGCCGGTGTTGCCGCGCTGCCAGTCATGCAGCTGGCCGGCGCTGGGCGTGGCCCACGGAAAGCGGTCGAAGCGCGGGTTGAGGTTGCCGGTGGGGGTCTCCGGAAAGTGATGCAGCAGGTGGTAGGCGAAGTCACGCCAGCCCAGTTGCCGCAGGTAGCCGTCGATGTCGGCGTCGGTACCGGCGCTGCGCAGCCCTTCCAGCGCATGGGCGATGCGCCAGGGCGCGATCTCGCCGAAGTGCAGGTGCGGTGACAGCCGCGAGGTGCCGACCCGGTCAGGCAGGTCGCGCTGCGCGCGATAGCCTCGCAGCGCGCCGTCCTCGAACACCGAAAGCGCCTCCAGCGCGCCGGCCTCTCCCGGCTGCCAGTGCTCCCAGAAGCCGCCGTCCCAGCCGAGCGCCGGTGCCAGCCCGAGCGCCTGCAGCGACTCGCCTTCGATGGCATGCGCTGCCAGTGCCGCGGGCGCCGCCTGCAGCCCGGGCAGGCGCCAGTGACTGAGCACGTTGCGCCAGTAGGGGGTGAACACCTTGTACGGCTGCCCCTGCTGGGTGGCGATATCCCACGGCTCGAACAGCAGACTGCCGTTGCAGCTCTGCGCATCGATGCCCTGCTCGCGCAGCGTGCGCTTGATGGAGGCATCACGTGGCTGGGTGGCGGGCTCGTACTTGCGGTTCCAGTACACCGCCGTGGCACCGGTCCGTGCGATCAGTGCCTGCAGCACCGGCAGGCTGTCGCCGATCTGCAGCACCAGGGAAGAACCGCGGCCACGCAGATCCGCATCCAGCGCGGCAAGCGAGCGATGACGCCAGGCGTTGGATGCCGCTCCCGGCGCCCACTCGCCTTCTTCGTGCGGCGCGTGGATGTACACAGGGACCACATCGTGCCCCGCATCCAGTGCGGCCTGCAGGGCCGGATTGTCCTGCAGCCGCAGGTCGCGACGGAACCAGACCAACGCTACCGACACGTGCACCGCCTTTGCTGTGGAAGGCGGCCATGATAGCCAGCACAGGTGAAGACCGCGCAGGGGTGCAACGCCGTCCGCAGCCGGACTACTTCCCGGCGTCGAAACGCTGCATGGCTTCGCGGATCAGCGTACGCGCCTCGGCCGCGTTGCCCCAGCCCTGCAGCTGCACCGGGTTGCGTCCGGCTGGCAGATCCTTGTACACGCGGAAGAACGCCTCGATGCGCTGCCGCTCGATCTCCGGCAGATCGGCCAGATCGCGGACGCCTGCATAGCTCGGATCAACCTTGTCGGTCGGCACGCCGATGACCTTCTCGTCATGTTCGCCGCCATCGATCATCTTCAGATAGCCGATCGGGCGGAAGCGGATGATCACGCCAGGATGCAGGGGCTCACGGGTCAGCACCAGCGCGTCCAGCGGATCGTTGTCGCCCGCCAGCGTGCGCGGCATCGAACCATAGTTGGCCGGATAGGCCACCGGCATCGACTGGAAGCGGTCGACGTGGACCAGCCCGTCGTCCTTGATCTCATACTTGGTGAAGCTGCCAGCGGGAATTTCCACGGCCAGGTTCACCTCCTGCGGTGCCTGCTGCGGCTGGGCCGCCAGGAACGGATGCAGCACCGCATCAGCGGCGGCCACCGCACCGGCCAGCAACAGCAGGGCGGCACCGATGGCAGCGAGAGGAACGATGCGTCGGGGCATGGTCATCGGCGACTCCTTATTCCCAGCAACGGTCGGCGCGACCCTTGGCAGTCTGCGCGCGCGGGCAGTCGCGTGGCGTGATGCGGCCTTCGGTCAGCTCCGTGCGCTGCTTGCCCCCGCTGGCGTCGCGGTGCAGCTCGAAAGCATCGTACAGCTGCCCGGTCACCGTGCGCGCCTCGTAGCGCAGGCGCTGCGGATCGATCCGCAACACCTGGAACAGCTGGGTGTCCTCGGCCACCGGGGCCATCGTCCTTCGGGCTTCATCGGAAAGACGGTACTGCTTCGGTCCCGCCACGGTCACCACATACTGTGGTGTGGCGGCCTGTCCTTCGCCACGGCGGCCATAGGTGTGGTCGTGCCCCTGCAGCACCAGATCCACCTGGTGACGACGCACCACCGGCAGCAGCACGTCACGCAATGCGGCGTTCTCGCGGCCTTCGCGCGGCGAGTAGAAGGGCTGGTGCAGCATTACGATGGTCCACGGCTGCGGATTGCCGGACAGCACCTTGTCCAGCCAGTGTGCCTGGGCCTGGGCGGTGCCGAGATCGAGTGCCGAGGTTCCATCAAGCACCGCCACGCGCACGCCCTGCGCATCGAACCAGTAGCTGGTCTGCTGCGCGGCAGCGGCGCCATTGCCCGGCAGTGCGAAGGTCACCGGCCAGTGCCGGCCCAGCACACGGCGTTCCTGCGGAGTGTCCTCGAACTCCTCGAAATACTCGTGATTGCCGATGGCAGGCGCCACCAGTGTTTCCTGCGCCAGCCAGGCGGTGGCAGCGAACCATTCGCCCCATTCACTGTCGTCCACACCGTCGCCGCCGCTGACCAGGTCACCCGCGAACAGGCTCAGGCGAGCGTCCGGTGCCGCCTTCTGCGCGGCCCGGATCACTCGGCTGACGTGACTGAGATTCTTGTTCTGGGTATCGCCGAAGTACAGCAGCGTCAGCGGCTGCCCGGCGGCCGCCAGCGTGCGCAGCTGGTTCCATGCACTCCAGCCTGCCCTGCCCTGCACACGGTAGATGTATGCGGTATCCGGCTGCAGGCCATCGATGTCAACGCGGTGATGGTGCGACAGGCCGTTCTCGGTCTGCAGCGCCCGCGTGGTCGCGCGCAGCGCGCGAATGCCTTCGATGGCCGGCGAATCGCCGGCACGCGCGATCTCCAGCAGTGGCGCCTGTACGCTGCCATCCGTGCGCCAGGCCACGGCGAATCCGTGGCTGGGGTCGGCCGAGGGCGAGGCAACGATACGATCCGGCAGTGGCGATGCCGCATAGTGGCGGCTGCCCGCAGGCACCTGCGTGTTGGGTTCGACCGCCGCGGTGACCAGCAGCGGCAGGGCCAGCAGCAGGCTGGCGACGAACGCGCGCGTGCTGTGCCGCCTCATGCGCCACACTCCAGCGGCAGCGCCAGCTGCCTGGCAATGCTTTCCCAGTCAAAGGCGACCACGCCCTGATCGTCATGCACCGCGTACAGCGCACCGTGCGGGAACCGCGTGCTGGGCTGCTGCATCAGCCAGATGCCATCGGTGTTGGCCACGGTATTGCCCTGGAAGGCACCGACCGGCTTCAGCGTGTGCCGATCGAAAAGATGGAACACGCTGCGCTGCTTGCCCTGCTCGGTGGTGATCCACCAGCCGTCCTTGCCGCAGGTCCGCAGGGTCACCCCTTCGGCCTGCGCCTTGAACACGTCACGGCCGAAGGTGGTGCCGGTGAAGCGGCCTGCCAGCGTATAGACCTTGAACTCGCTGGCGTAGCTCTCATCCTCTTCGGCAATCAGCAGACGGTCGTTGTCCGGATCGCCCCAGATCGATTCGACCACGCGCAGCGCACCGGCCTCACTGGTGTCGCCGATGTCGGCGATGCGCTTCGCGTCGATCTTCGCGCCGTCGCGGGAAACGTGGTACTGGCGCACGCGCTTGTCCAGTTCCGCCAGCGGCGGCAGGATGTCGCGGCCCTGTGCGTCCTCGCCGTTGTCCCAAGAGTCCGTGACGTAGACGCTGTAGCCGTCCGCCCTGCGATCGACCCACAGCCCATAGGGCTTGCGCAGATCTTCGGCAGCGAACGTCGCCAGCGGTGTGAAGTCCGGCAGGGACAGGACCTGGACCCGGTGATTGTCGCGTTCCACGATCCACAGCAGGTCGTCGGTCACGGCGATGCCATTGGGGCGATCGAACTGTCCCAGGCCGGTACCGGTGGCACCGACGTCGCGCAGGTGACGGCCGGTGCTGCCGTCGTACACCACCAGTTTGTCGGTGGCCTTGGCGGTGGCGATCAGCCAGATCTGCCCGTCCGGCGCCCGCCAGGTTGCAGGCGAATCGATGTTGTCGGCGGGGGTGAGTGGCGAGACGAACGCCTCGGCAACGGTGGCCACCGTGCGCGCCGGAGGCGTCGGCGACGCCGCATGTGCTGCCGGCGCGCGGTCGGCCGCTGGCGTGCAGCTCACGACCAGCGCGGTTGCGATCGCTGCCACGAGCCCCGGAACGTGCCGCCCCATCACAGCGCCACCTTCAGGCCCAACGCATAGGTGCGGCCATATTCTTCCATCTGCAGCGTGCGCGAGCGCGTGCCCTGGTACAGCTCCAACGGCTTGTCCAGCAGGTTCTGCGCCTCGAAGTACAGGCTGACGCGCGGGCTGAACCGATAATCCAGCGAGAAGTCGAGCTGCGTGTTGGGTGCCACGTAGATGTCGAATGCACGGCCCTTGCCGATGCTGTCCAGATATTCGCTGCGGTACACCGCAGCCAGGCGGGTGCTCAGGCCATATTTCTCGTAGCCGACATGCGCGCTGTACACGTGCTTGGAGGCACGCGGCAGCGTGAAGTCCTCGCCGGCACGGTCCGCGATGCCGGCATCGAATTCGGTATCCAGCCAGGTGCCGCTGGCCCCGACCAGAAGACCGTCAAAGCCTGCCGGCAGGAAGGCCAGCTGCTGCTGCCAGTTGAACTCGGCGCCGCGTACCGTGGCCTTGCGGCCATTGATCGGCTGCGTCACGTCGAAGCCGTCGTAGTCCGGATCGTTGGTACGCACGGTTTCCACGATATAGCCGTCGATGGACTTGTGGAACAGGCCAAGCGAAACGATGCCGGTGCTGCCGATGTACTTTTCCACCGACAGGTCGATGTTCTTCGACTCGTACGGATCCAGCTCGGGATTGCCCAGCCGCACTTCCTCGTCGCCGCGGCTGTAGCCCACACGGGGCGAAACGTCGCCGAAGGACGGGCGCGAGACGGTCTTGTTGGCCGAAGCGCGCAGCACCCAGTCATCGGCTGCGTCGTAGCGCAGATGCAGGCCCGGCAGCACATTGGTGTAGCTGTTGTTGGCCACGCGCGGGGTGACGGTGAAGCTGCGCCCGTTGGCCGCCACCTCGACCTGGTTGCCCACCGCCCTGAAACGGGTGTTCTCCACGCGTGCGCCGCCGATGATGCGCAGCGCGCCGATATCCCAGGTCCCCATCGCATAGCTGGCGAAGATGTCTTCGCTGGCCACATAGTCCTCTTCCAGCGATGCCAGGGCATTGGCGCCGGCATCCTGCGGCCGGGCGCTGTACTGGCTGCCATTGGCCGCCCAGTACGCCCGCATCGCCGCCGAATCCATGCCATCGCCCAGGTTGCCATGGCGATGCTCGGGGGCCGACGTGGTCCAGCTCGACAGTGCCACCTTCGGGCCCACCCGCAGCTCACGCTCGTCGGTATTGACATCGCGGTCGCGCCAGCGGCCCAGCAGGCCGAACTTCAGGCTGCTGCTGTCGCCGTCGAAGCGTACGTTGACCTGCGCGCTGTGCTCCTTGTCGTTGACCTGCTTGGGCGAAAGCACGAAGCGGTCGAAGGCGTAGTTGCCGTTGTCCAGCCACTGCGGGTTGTCGAAACTGTAGGTCGGCAGCCGGCTGCGCTGGTCCAGGGTGCCGTTGAAGTCATCACCATCCAGTGTGAACCGCGCCTCCATCTCGTCGTTCACCCGCTCCTCGGTGCGGGTGTAGCCGATACGGTAATCGACCACCGCGCGGGTCAGCCGGTTCTCGCCACCGAGGCTGGCTGCGAAGGTGTTCTCCTTCTTGGTGCGGTAACGCATGCGCTTGTCGATCGCATCGCCCGGCATGTCATCCAGCCGGTACTGGTCGGTGCCGGTGCGCACCATGTCGGCATCGTCGAAATTGAAGATCACCCGCTGGCGGGTCTCGGCATCGTCGAACTGGCTGTACAACGTGCGCAGGTAGTACTTGCTGTCTTCATTCGGGCGCCAGTCCAGGTTGAGGTTGGCGCCGATGCGCTTGCGCTCGATCTCGTACTTGCGGTGCTGCAGGTTGATCGCGGTGACATCCCCCGGTGCAGCATCATCCTCGCCGTCGTACTCCACTTCGGTGTTGTCCGATTCAAACCTGCGCTTCTGGTAGTTCACGCCCAGCGCGATGCCGAACGTATCGGCGAACACTTCGCTGTAGTTGAAGGCGGCCTTCGGGCTGGTTTCGCCCGAGAGCTGCTGGTGGCTGCCTTCGATCTTGGCACGCAGGCTGCGCCCGTCGCGATCGAATGCCGAGGCCGATTCGACCAGGACCGCACCGCCGATCGCGTCGCCGGGCATGTCCGGCGTTGGCGACTTGACCACGCGCAGCCGCTCGGTGGAGTCGGAGGGAATGACATCCAGCGGTGCAGCGCGGCTGGAGTCCTCCGGCGTACCCACGGCGATTCCATCGACGCTGACGCTGTTGAGGTTGGCGTCCAGGCCCCGGATGACCACGAAACGGCCTTCGCCCTGGTCGCGGGTGACGCTGATGCCGGGTAGACGCTGCAGCGATTCGGCCACGTTCTTGTCCGGATACTGGCCAAGGGCGTCGGAAGACACGGCGTCTTCGATCGCGTCGCTGCTGCGCTTCAGATCGACCGCGCGGATCTGCGATTCGAGCTGCGCACGCACCTCGACGCGGTCCAGGTCGATCGCATCGACCGCCGCTGCCCCCGTGGCGGCGACCGTCTGCTGCGCGGCGGCCTGCAGCGGAGCGCTGGCCCCCATCGCCAGGGTCAGCGTGATGGCAACGGCCAACGGAGTCTTGATATGCACTGGGAATCCCCATTCCTGTTAAGAATGGGTCTGGACGGTATGTCCGCAAGGTTGCATGGCCATGACAGACGCCCTCGATCCGCGCCCGCTGGCTGCGCTCCGTTTGGGGTTCCGCACCCCGATCCGGCAGAATGATCGCCTCTCCCTTCCCCCTTTCCGACCATGAAGATCGTCGAAGTGCGCCACCCGCTGGTGCAGCACAAGATCGGCCTGATGCGCAACGCTGCGCTCAGCACCAAGGATTTCCGCGAACTGGCCAACGAGCTGGGCACGCTGCTGGCCTATGAGGCCACCGCTGACCTGGACACCGAGCCGCACACCCTGCCCGGCTGGGCCGGTCCGGTGACCGTGCAGCGCATCGCTGGCGCCAAGATCACCGTGGTGCCGATCCTGCGCGCCGGCCTGGGCATGCTCAGCGGCGTACTGTCGCTGATCCCTGCCGCCCGCGTGAGTGTGGTCGGCCTGCAGCGCGATGAGGAAACCCTGCAGCCGGTGCCGTACTTCGAGCGCCTCACCGGGCGCCTGGAAGAGCGCGATGCGCTGATCCTGGACCCGATGCTGGCCACGGGCGGCACCCTGATCGCCACCATCGACATGCTCAAGCGGGCCGGTGCGCGACGCATCAAGGGCATTTTCCTTGTCGCCGCTCCGGAGGGCATCGACGCGGTCAAGGCAGCGCATCCGGATGTGGAGATCTACACGGCGGCAATCGACGCCCAGCTCAACGAAAAGGGCTACATCCTGCCGGGCCTCGGCGACGCGGGCGACCGCATCTTCGGCACCCGCGTCGGCTGACCGGTGCGGCGGGGTCAGATCCCTTTCGCAGAAAGGGCTCCGACCCCGGCACTCACCCCAGTGCGCGCGCCTTCAGTTCACCCTGCTCGTGCAGGGTCACGAAACGCCCCTTGTCGTCGCGACCCAGCTGGGCCAGTGCGACCTGCGGGTCGTGGGTGAAGAACAGATGCACGTTGCGCGCCAGCTTGTCCTCCAGGAACTGCCGCTTCTCGTCGATCAGCAGTTCCGCATTGCGGTCATATCCCATGGTGATCGGCACATGCACCCACGAGCGCCCCGGAATCAGGTCAGCGCAGAACACCACGCCACCGTGCGCGACCTCGCCTGCATGCCCATGGCCGACGATCTCGGCCAGCATCAGCCCCGGCGTATGGCCATCGCTGTAGCTGAAACGCACGCTGCGCCCCAGCGCCCGGGAGAACTCGCCGTCGACCACTTCCAGGCGCCCACTGGCCTGCAGCAGCCCGGGCAGCTCCGGGATGAAACTGGCCCGGTCGCGCGGGTGCGGCTGAAGTGCGCGCTGCCAGTGCTGTGCACCGACCACATAGGTGGCATTGGGAAACAGCAGTTCGGGCTCGCGCCCCTCGCTCCATGCTGCGAGCAGACCACCGGCGTGGTCGAAGTGCAGGTGGCTGAGGACCACCACGTCGATGTCCTCGTGTTCGAAGCCCGCCTCACGCAGCGAATCGATCAGCACGTGCTGGCTTTCCTGCACGCCATAGCGCTCGCGCATGCGCGGATCGAAGAACGCGCCGATGCCGGTTTCAAACAGGACCGTCTTGCCTTCCAGCGGGCTGGCCAACAGCGCGCGGCATGCCAGCTCGATACGGTTCAGCTCATCCGGTGCCGCCCATTTTTCCCACAACGCACGGGGTGCGTTGCCGAACATCGCACCGCCGTCGAGGCGCTGCGAGTTACCACGAATCGACCAGAGTTTCATGCGCCGATTATCGTCGGCAGGCCGTTAAATAATCGCTAGAACGAAACTGCAGCGCCCTGCCGTTGCGGGCAGGGCGCTGCGGCTCACCGTCGGCCGGATGGGACCCGGCGAGCCCGGCCGTTACCTGCCGGGCACCACCTGGGCGCTGCCGACCGGGTTGCGCGGATCGCTGCCGCCGAACAACCGGTTGCTCCTGCGATCCCATTCCACCGTCTGCAGATTGCCCCAGACGTGGCTGGAGCCGCGACCACCGGCGGCGACATTCCCCGGCAGATCGATCTTGTGGCCCATCGCCTGCAGCTGCTTCACGGTGGCCGCGTCGAACGCGTTGTCTTCGGCCTCGATCAGGTCCGGCAACCACTGGTGGTGGTAGCGCGGCAGCGCCGCGACCTGCTGCGCGTCCAGGCCGGCGTCGTAACCAAGGATGCCCAGCAGCACCATGGTGATGATGCGGCTGCCGCCGGGGGTGCCCAGCACCACGACCTTGTCGGCGTTCTCCATGAAGGTCGGCGTCATCGAGCTGAGCATGCGCTTGCCCGGCTTCGGTGCATTGGCCTCGTAGCCCATCACGCCGAACGCATTGGGCGTGCCCGGCTTCAGCGCGAAATCGTCCATCTCGTTGTTCAGCAGCACACCGGTGCCCTTGGGTATCAGGCCCGAGCCGTACAGCAGGTTGACGGTCTGGGTGGCGCCGACGCGGTTGCCATCACGGTCGATGATCGAGAAATGGGTGGTCTCGTCGTCCTCCAGTGGCGTCGGATTGCCCGACAGCAGGTCGCTGGGCGTGGCCTTCTCCGGATGGATGGTGGCACGCAGGCCCTGCGCGTAATCCTTGCTGGTCAGCACTTTCTGCGGGATCTGCACGAAGTCCGGATCGCCCAGGAAGAACGTGCGGTCGCGGTAGGCGCGCCGCATCGATTCGACTACCAGATGGGCGCGGTGCGCCGGATCCATCTGCTTGATGTCCCAGCCTTCGAGGATCTGCAGCATGCTGGCCAGGGCGATGCCACCGGACGACGGCGGCGGCGCCGTGGTGATCTTCCAGCCGTTGTAGTCGAAGACGATCGGCTCGCGCTGCTTCACCCGGTAGCCGGCCAGCTCCTCGGCGGTCCAGCGGCCACCGGCCTGCTTCACTCCGGCCAGCAGCAGCTTGCCGGTCTGGCCCTTGTAGAAGCCATCGAAGCCACCCGCCGCCAGCCGCTCCAGTGTCTGCGCCAGTTCCGGCTGCCGGAACACATCACCGGAGGCGATCGGCCTGCCGTTGCGCAGGTACACCTCGCGGGTCCCGGGGTAACGCTCCATCACCTCGCGGCGCGAGGCATAGCCCTTGGCCATCCGCTCGTACACCGGGAAGCCGTCGCGGGCGATGCGGATGGCCGGTTGCAGCGAAACCGCCAGGGGCAGCCTGCCGTGCCGGGCCGAAAGCTCCACCAGCGCCGCAGGCAGGCCGGGGATACCCGCCGACCAGGCGCCGTTGACCGAGCGGTCGCGGTCCAGGTTGCCCTTCCCGTCGAGGAAGGCCTGCGGCGTGGCAGCAGCCGGCGCGGTCTCGCGCGCATCCAGCATCACGTCCTTGCCGGTGGCCGCGTCATGCAGCAGGAAGAAACCGCCACCGCCCAGGCCGGAACTGATCGGCTCGACCACCGCCAGCGTCGAGGACACCGCCACCGCGGCGTCGAACGCGTTGCCTCCCTGCGCAAGGATGTCGACGCCGGCCTGGGTGGCCAGCGCGTGGCCGCTGGCAATGGCAGCGCCATCGGGGCGTTCGGCGCGGGCCGGCGCATCGGCCCAGGCAAGCGGGCTCAGCAACAGGCCGAGCAGCAACACGGGACGGACGAGCAGCGTCTTCATTCGGATGGGGGCTCCGCGTAGAGTTCGGGATGATCGTGCTGCAGTCGGCGCAGTTTGGCCAGCAGCTGGTCTTCCGTTTCCACGATCTCCGGGTCCGGATCGATGCATTCGACCGGGCAGACGACCACGCACTGTGGCTCGTCGAAATGGCCCACGCACTCGGTACAACGGGCGGGGTCGATCACGTAGATGGTTTCACCCATCGCAATGGCCTGGTTCGGGCAGGCCGGCTCGCAGACGTCGCAGTTGACGCAGAGCTCATTGATTTTCAGCGACATGGCGATACTCCTCGCCCGCGCCTTGGGACAAAGGACCGGCCAGCGCGGGCGCGCGGGCCGGTCAGGTCATCGGTGGCGCCCGCTACAGGCGCCACCCGGGCCACGTTGCAACGTGGCCGCCACGGCTCGGTCTTACTTGGCTTCGACGAAAATGTACTCGGCACCGGTCGGCTGCACGGCCGCCTGCACGCGGGCGTTGTCGGCCGACTGGCCGATGAAGACGACGCGCACGCCCTTCATCGAATCCGGCGACACGTCCTTGAACACGGCCTGGATCATGTCCGCCATCTTGCCCGAGGCCGACGAACCGAAGGCCAGCATGTTGCCCGGCTGCACGCCACGGGCCACGGCCTGGGTCGCGCTCTCGGTCTGGCGCTCGTACTTGGCCTGGAAGTCCGGGTCCGATTCCGGCGAGAGGTAGTACAGGAACGGGCTGTTGGAGATGTTGCCCATGTTCTGGATGGCGACTTCCTGCAGGTACTTCTTCCAGCCTGCGTCGTCGTCCTTGGATGGGGCGACCAGCGCCTGCTTGGCTTCGTCGACCGGAGCGGCCTCTTCCTTCTTGCAGGCAGTGAAGGCCAGGGCCAACGAGGCGATCAGCATCGCGCGCATGGTGGTGTTCATGGTTTCCTCCCGGAATGGTGCGTGGTGTTGTACGTAAGGGGTGCGGGTACGGCGGGGCTTATGACTGGGTCGATTTCGCCTCGCGGACCCTGCGCAGGGCTTCAAGCACCGCGGCCGGCACGAAGCCGGACACGTCGCCGCCCAGGCGCGCGATCTCGCGGACCAGCGAAGACGAAATGAAGCTGTGCTGCTCGGCCGGCGTCAGGAACAGGGTCTCGACTTCCGGGATCAGGTGGCGGTTCATGCTCGCCATCTGGAACTCGTATTCAAAGTCCGACACCGCGCGCAGGCCGCGCAGCAGGACCCCGCCCTGGACGGAGCGTACGAAATGGGCCAGCAGGGTATCGAACCCACAGACCTCGACGTTGCCATGGTGGCCCAGGGCATCCCGGGCCAGCTGCACGCGCAGCTCCAGCGGCAGGGTCGGCCCCTTGGACGGGCTCTGCGCCACGCCGACCACGACCTTTTCAAACAGCGGCGCGGCCCGGTTCACCAGGTCGATATGACCGTTGGTGATCGGATCGAACGTGCCGGGGTAGACGGCAATGCGGCGGTTGGCCACGGTCATGGGCGGTTGCAGATGTTCAGATGAAGTCAAAGTGTAGCAGCGGCGCGGCGGTACAGGGCAAAGCGCACCTCACGGGTGCCGCCCTCGCGGTGCAGCAGCCAGTCCGGCGGCAGCACCGGGACGTGACCGGCCGGCGACTCCAGGTAGAGCCAGGCGTCGGCTGCCAGATGCCGCGGCAGCTGGGCCAGCACGTCCTGCCAGAGGCCATCGGCGAACGGCGGGTCGATGAACACCAGATCCGCCTGCTGCGCGGGAGCGCCCTGCAACCAGCGCAGGGCATCGGCCTGGACCACGGTGATCTGCGCGCTGGCCTGCAGCTTGGCGACGGCGGCCGACAGATTGCGGCCGAGCTGGGCATCGCGCTCGACCAGGGTGGCGTGAGCGGCACCGCGCGAGACGGCTTCCAGGCCCAGCGCGCCGCTGCCGGCAAACAGGTCCAGCACGCGGGCCCCGGCCAGTCGGGGCATCAGCCAGTTGAACAGGGTCTCGCGCACACGGTCACTGCTGGGCCGCAGGCCCGGCAGGGTCGGCACCGGCAGGCGGGTATTGCGCCAGCGCCCGCCGATGATGCGGACCTGGCCTTCATTGCCCCCACGGCCGCTCATCGGCGCCACCTGCGGGGGGTGTTCGAGAATTTCAGCATGAGCGGGATTGTAGTTCGGCCGGGCGGCGCCCGGCACCCGCAGAAGCCAGAGCAACGGCTGGAGCAACGGCTGGAGCAACGGCAAAGGCTGGTTTCCTGTGGGTTGGCGGGGCGGGTCAGGTCGTGGGGGACGCCGTGAACCCATCCCTGGGGGCTTGGCCGCGGCATCCATGCCGCGGACACCCCCACAACCTGACCCACCCCGCCTTCGACCGTTTCCTGCGATCTGTCGGAACGGCCCTTGGTTTGAATTTCGAGATCTGGGAGATTTCATCCACGCATGGCGTGGATCTAGTGGCCACCGGCCAACTGTCGAAGGCGGGGCACTGTGGGTTCGCGGGGTGTGAGCCGCATGGATGCGGCGACCAAGCCTCCATGGACGGATTCACGGCGCCCCCGCGAACCCACAGTGCCCCGCCATCCCTCGGAATGCACGCTGTTGCTTTTGCTCTGGCCTCTGCGGGTGCAGGGCGCCGCCCTGCCCGACCAACCCCCTTGATTTCGGGACAATCACCCCTACCCCTTGGCGAGGCCGCACGCGCTGGCGCGGCATTGCACACGGAGCCCTATCGATGACCGAGACGACCCAGACCGAAACCCTTGGCTTCCAGACCGAAGTCAAGCAGCTGCTGCAGTTGATGATCCACTCGCTGTACTCCAACAAGGAGATCTTCCTGCGCGAGCTGGTGTCCAATGCCGCCGACGCGGCCGACAAGCTGCGCTTCGAGGCGCTGACCCAGCCGTCCCTGCTGGAAGACGACAGCGACCTGCGCGTGCGCGTCAGTTTCGACCCGGCCGCCCACACCATCACCATCGAGGACAACGGCATCGGCATGAGCCGCGCCGAGGCCATCGCCCACCTCGGCACCATTGCCAAGTCCGGTACCGGCGACTTCCTGCGCCAGCTGTCCGGCGACCAGAAGAAGGACTCGCAGCTGATCGGCCAGTTCGGTGTCGGCTTCTACAGCGCGTTCATCGTCGCCGGCGAAGTCGAAGTCACCTCGCGGCGGGCCGGCCTGGCCAGCAGCGAAGGCGTGCGCTGGACCTCGCGCGGCGAAGGCGACTTCGATGTCGCGACCCTCGACAAGCCCGAGCGCGGCACCCGCATCGTGCTGCACCTGAAGGACGGCGAACACGACTTTGCCGATGGCTGGCGCCTGCGCAGCATCCTCAAGAAGTACTCCGACCACATCGGCCTGCCGATCCAGATGCCGAAGGAAGGGGGTGAAGAGGGCGCGGCGGTCGAATGGGAAACCGTCAACCGTGCCAGCGCGCTGTGGACCCGTCCGCGCACCGAGATCAGCGACGCCGAGTACAGCGAGTTCTACAAGCACGTGGCACACGACCACAGCGATCCGCTGGCGTGGAGCCACAACAAGGTCGAAGGCAAGCTGGAGTACACCTCGCTGCTGTACGTGCCGGGCCGTGCACCGTTCGATCTGTATCACCGCGATGCGCCCAAGGGCCTGAAGCTGTATGTCCAGCGGGTGTTCGTGATGGACCAGGCCGAGCAGTTCCTGCCGCTGTACCTGCGCTTCATCAAGGGCGTGGTCGATTCCAACGACCTGTCGCTGAACGTCTCGCGCGAGATCCTGCAGTCCGGCCCGGTCATCGATTCGATGAAGGCCGCGCTGACCAAGCGCTCGCTGGACATGCTGGAGAAGCTGGCAACCGACAAGCCCGAGCAGTACGCCACGTTCTGGAAGGAGTTCGGCCAGGTGCTGAAGGAAGGACCGGCCGAGGACTACAACAACCGCGAGAAGGTGGCCGGCCTGCTGCGCTTCGCCTCCACCCGTGGCGAGGGCGATGCCCAGACCGTCTCGCTGGCCGACTACATCGGTCGCATGGCCGAAGGCCAGGACAAGATCTACTACCTGACCGGCGAGAGCTACAGCCAGGTCCGCAACAGCCCGCACCTGGAAGTGTTCCGCAAGAAGGGCGTGGAAGTGCTGCTGCTGACCGACCGCATCGACGAATGGCTGATGGGTTACCTGACCGACTTCGACGGCAAGGGCTTTGTCGACATCGCCCGTGGCGACCTCGACCTCGGCGCGCTGGAGACCGAGTCGGACAAGCAGGAACAGGAAGCGGCGGCCAAGGACAAGCAGGCCCTGATCGAGCGGCTGAAGGCGGTGCTTGGCGACGACGTGGCCGAAGTCCGCGTGTCGCACCGGCTGACCGATTCGCCAGCGGTGCTGGCCATCGGCGAACAGGATCTGGGGCTGCAGATGCGCCAGATCCTGGAAGCCAGCGGCCAGAAGGTGCCTGACAGCAAGCCGGTGCTGGAGATCAATCCGGGGCACCCGTTGATCGCCAAGCTCGATGGCGAGGCCGACGGTGATCGTTTCGATGATCTCGGCCGCGTGCTGTTCGACCAGGCCGCGCTCGCGGCCGGCGACAGCCTGAAGGACCCGGGCGCCTACGTTGCGCGCCTGAACAAGCTGCTGCTGGAACTGTCGGCCTGACACGCTGGGTGGTCGCCGGGCATGGCCCGGCGCTGCCAGGCGCTGGCTGTCATCTGCCAGGCCGGGCCGCTCAGGCCCGGCGATCCAGCAGCGACCCCAGCATCTGGTCCTGGCGGCGGACCAGCGAAGCGTTGGCGGCGAAGGCCACCACCTCCGCGTTTGCCGCCAGCAGATCAGCCAGCGGCGCGGCGGGATCGGCGCCGGCAGCGGTCACCCGGGTCTGCACCCCACCCTGCTCCACCGCCGCGCGCTGCACCTGCAGGCGCGGTGCATCGGCTGTCGCCAGGTTGGCCACGTTGTGCGCGGCCACCTGCACGCCTTGCCCTGCTGCCCGCATGCCGCTCCAGGCCGTTGCCATCACGTTGTCCATGGCGGTCTCCGGGCCGCCCGGTGCAGCCCTCCGAAGCCATTAGCGGCTGCCCGGCCGCGACCTTGAGTCCACATCGGGCAGACGGGCCCGGGTGGTAGCATATCCCTCTGATTTCAGCGCCTTTTGCCAATGCTCAGTTTTTTCCGCCGCAAGAAGCCCCAGGACGCCGCCACACCGGACGCGCCCAAGACCCAGCACTACTCGGCTGAAGAGCTGGCGGCGGCATTCCCGTCGGCCGCGCCCGTCGAGGACACCACGGTCGTAGCCGACGCCCCGCCCGCCGTGGCTCCAGCTGAGGCGGTGCCCGTCCCGGCGCCGCCCGCCGCTGCCCCGGCGTCCCCGCCGGCGCCGGCAGCGACCGAACGCGTCCTGGCACCGGAAGACGTCGAGGCCGAGGCACGTGCCGCCGCAGCCGTGCTCGCCCCGCTGGCTCCGGTGATCCCCGCACAGCAGCCCTCCGCACCGGCCGCCGACCTGCCGGTGCTGGTGGATGCCGCACCGGCCCCCGCCGGCAAGTCCGGCTGGCGCGAACGCCTGCGCAACAGCGTCATCGCGCGCAGCTTTGGCGGCCTGTTCTCGCGCAATCCCAAGCTCGACGATGACCTGCTGGACGAACTGGAAACCGCGCTGATCACCGCCGATGTCGGCGTCGGTGCGACCACCGAGCTGGTCGAAGGCCTGCGCAGACGCATGAAGGCACGTGAGTTCGCCGATGCCAACGCACTGCTGGGCGCACTGCGTGCCGACCTGATCGCGATCCTGCAGCCGGTCGCCAGGCCACTGGTGATCGATCGCAACGCCAGGCCCTTCGTGGTGCTGACCGTTGGCGTCAACGGCGTCGGCAAGACCACCACCATCGGCAAGCTGGCCAAGCGCTTCAAGGACGACGGGCACAGCCTGATGCTGGCCGCCGGCGATACCTTCCGTGCCGCTGCCGTGGCCCAGCTGCAGGCCTGGGGCGAGCGCAACGGCGTGGCCGTGGTGGCCCAGGGCCAGAACGCCGACGCCGCCTCGGTGGCCTACGACGCGCTGCAGGCCGGCAAGGCGCGCGGCACGTCGGTGCTGATTGCCGATACCGCCGGCCGCCTGCATACCCAGTCCGGCCTGATGAACGAGCTGGGCAAGATCCGTCGTGTGCTCGGCAAGATCGATCCCGCTGCGCCGCACGAGGTGCTGATGGTGATCGACGGCACCACCGGCCAGAACGCGCTGTCGCAGCTGCGCCAGTTCAACGCCGCGGTGAACGTGACCGGCCTGGTGGTGACCAAGCTGGACGGCACCGCAAAGGGCGGCGTGGTGTTCGCACTGGCCCGCGAGTTCGGCATTCCGATCCGTTTCGCCGGCATCGGTGAACGCCCTGAAGATCTGCGTGAATTCGATCCGGAAGCCTTCGTCGACGCGCTGCTGCCCGAAGCGCTTGGCAGTGCCTGAGGCCACCGTCGTGCCCGCGGGCGACCCGTTCGTCGCCCGCCTGCTGCACTGGTTCGACCACCACGGCCGCCACGACCTGCCCTGGCAGCATCCGCGCAGCCCCTATCGGGTCTGGTTGTCGGAGATCATGCTGCAGCAGACCCAGGTGGCCACGGTCATCCCGTACTTCCAGCGGTTCCTGCAGCATTTCCCGACCCTGCCCGCGCTGGCCGCGGCCAGCAACGATGCGGTGATGGCGCAGTGGGCCGGGCTGGGCTACTACGCCCGTGCGCGCAACCTGCATGCGGCGGCCCAGCGCTGCGTGGAACTGCATGACGGCGAACTGCCGCGTGATTTCGACGCGCTGCATGCGCTGCCCGGCATCGGCCGCAGCACCGCAGGCGCGATCCTCAGCCAAGCCTGGAACGACCGGTTTCCGATCCTCGACGGCAACGTCAAGCGCGTGCTCAGCCGGTATCACGGCATCGAAGGCTTCCCCGGCCTGCCAGCCATCGAAAGGCAGTTGTGGGCCATCGCCGAAGCGCACGCGGCCCGGGTGCCGGATGGCCGGATGGCCGACTACACGCAGGCGCAGATGGACCTCGGTGCCACCGTGTGCAGCCGCGCCAGGCCCGCCTGCGTGATCTGCCCGCAGCAGCAGGACTGCGTGGCGCGCCGCGAAGGCCGGACCGCCGAGCTGCCCACGCCGAAGCCCGGCAAGGCCCTGCCCGAACGCGAAGCCGTGGCCCTGCTGCTGCGCGATGCCCAGCAGCGCGTGCTGCTGCAGAAGCGACCGGAGACCGGCATCTGGGCGCAACTGTGGACCCTGCCGCAGGCCGACGCCGGTGAAGCGCTGCAGGACTGGTTCGATGCACACGTGGACGGCTCGCTGGAAGATGCCGACGAGCTGCCGGTGCTGCAGCACACCTTCAGCCACTACAGGCTGCACCTGCAGATCCTGTCGCGACAGGTACGCGGCCTGCGCGTGGAAGAATCCTCGCTGCGCTGGGTCACCGCCGACGAACTGCCGACGCTGGGCTTGCCGGCTCCCATCCGCAAGCTGCTTGATGGCACCGCGATCAAACCGCCACAACGCAGATCCAAGAAACCCCGCAACCACGAGTGAGTGCCATGCCCCGAACCGTCTTCTGCCAGTACGAACAACGCGATGCCGAGGGCCTGGACTTCGTGCCCTATCCGGGCGAACTGGGCCAGCGCATCTTCAACCACATCGGCAAGCAGGCCTGGGCGGCATGGCTGGCGCACCAGACGATGCTGATCAACGAGAACCGCCTGTCACCGCGCGACCCGAAGCACCGCGCGTTCCTGGAAGGGGAACTGGTCAAGTTCCTGTTCGAGAAGGACGCGGAGAAGCCCGCCGGCTTCATCCCGGAAGCCTGATCCGGAGATGGCGCCGGCCTAGTTCGCCGGCTCCTCGCGCTCCTGCACCTGCGCCTGCCGCAGCTCCTGTTCCGAAGCACGCAGCGCCTTCACGTCAAGCTTGCGGATGCTGCTGATGAAGCACGGCAGGCGCGGGCCTCCGGTCGGGTCCCGGACCAGCACCTTGTCGAAGCGGGCCGACACGCGGTTCATGCGGCTGGTCAGGCCGATGGCGGTCGCAAACGACAGATCCTGGCAGGGGCCGTTCAATTCCAGCAGGTAGGCCTCGCTGGGCCGGGTCCATACCGCCAGTGCACTGTCGCCCAGTTCGGTCCAGCCGTTGAGGCTGCCGAAGAACTGCATGTCATTCTGCGGTGCGCCGGCGTGCGCCCGGTACAGGTCCAGCCGCTCGGCACTGCTCAGGCGGCCGGTGGTCGCACACGCGGCCAGGGCAAGGCAGAGCCCTGCGATCACAAGCGGGGTCTTCATGTCGATCTCCACGGGGAACCGGGGGCCATCATGCGCCTGCCCGGGTATGGGCGGCGAGAATCCCGGCGCCACCGTTCAGGCGCCGGGAGGTGCACGTTGCCGGCCGCTCAGACGTCGGCGTGGGCCAGCTCGTGCAGGCGCCCTTCGCGCAGTTCCAGCACCCGGTCCAGGCGCCGCGCCAGACCGCGGTCATGGGTGACCAGCACCAGGCTGGTATGGCGGGCACGATTGAGTTCGAGCATCAGGTCGAACACGGTGCCGGCCGTGCGATCGTCCAGGTTTCCGGTCGGCTCGTCGCCCAGCACGCAGGCCGGATGATTCACCAGCGCGCGCGCCACCGCCGCACGCTGGCGCTCGCCACCGGAAAGCTCGCCCGGTTTGTGGTCCAGGCGATGGCCCAGCCCGACCGACTCCAGCAGCAAGGTTGCGCGCGCGGCCGCCTCCTCCACTTCAGGACGACCACGGACGAAGGCGGTGGCCCCGTTGACGATGCTGGCCAGCGCCGTCCCCACCACGCCCAGGCCGGCGAACATCGCCCGCTGTGACATCGGCGAATGCGAGCGGGACAGCAGCAGCGGCATCATCACGTTTTCCAGCGCGGTGAATTCCGGCAGCAGGTGATGGAACTGGTAGACAAAGCCCAGCGCCTGGTTGCGCAGCAGGCCACGTGCGGTATCCGACAGCGCCGACATGCGTTGACCGGCCACGTACACCTCGCCGGCACTGGGTACGTCCAGTCCCCCCAGCAGGTGCAGCAGCGTGCTCTTGCCTGCACCGGACGCGCCGATGATGGCCACGGTTTCACCCGCGGTGACGGTCAGGTTCAGGCCGTCGAATACCGGGGTCTGCATGCGCCCTTCGGCATAGATCTTGCCGAGGTGCTCGGCGCGGATCACTTCCTGGCCGCGGTCAAAGGCTTCATTCATAGCGCAGGGCCTCCGCCGGCTGGGTGCGTGCCGCCCGCCAGGCGGGATACAGGGTGGCCAGGAAGCTCATCAGCAGTGCGACCACGGTGATCACCACCACGTCGCCGGTCTGCATGTCCGTCGGCAGGCCGGTGATGTAGTACACGTCTTCCGGCAGCAGCTTGACATTGAACACGCGCTCGATGGCACCGAGGATGCGTTCCAGGTTGAAGGTCAGGGTGATGCCGCCGATCAGTCCGGCCAGCGTGCCGAAGATGCCGATCAACGAGCCCTGCACCATGAACACCTGCATCACCCCGGCCGGGGTCAGGCCAAGCGTGCGCAGGATGGCGATGTCCGCCTGCTTGTCGGTGACCAGCATCACCTGCGAGGACACCAGATTGAACGCGCCCATGGCGATGATCAGCGACAGCAGGATGCCCATCACCACTTTCTCCATGCGCAGCGAGTGGTAGAGATTGGCGTTCTGCTGGGTCCAGTCACTCACGCGATAGGCGCCGCCGAGGTTCTGCGCAAGGTCCACGCCGACTTCCAGCGAGCGGTCCATGTCGTGCAGCTTCAGGCGCACGCCGGTCGCGCCATCGGCGCGCAGTACGCGCTCGAGATCCTTCATGTTGGCGAAGCCGACGCCGCGATCGACCTCGTTGTAGCCGGCCTCGAAGATGCCGCTGACGGTGAAGCGCTTCATCCGCGGAACGGCACCTGCGGGTGTGCCCTGCACTTCGGCGAAGGTCACCAGCACCTGATCGCCGACGTCGACGCCCAGCCAGATCGCCAGTTCCTTGCCCAGCAGCAGATTGAAGCTGCCGGGTTTCAGGCTGTCGTAGCTGCCCTTGACCACCTTCTGGTCGATCACCGACACCTTCGGCTCCAGTGCCGGGTCGATACCCTGGATGATCGCACCCTGCACGCGCGGGCCGCTGATCATCGACTGGATCTCGATATAGGGTGCGGCGCCCGCCACGCGCGGGTCCTTGTTGGCCACGTCCACCACGCGCATCCAGTCCGGCATGGGCTCGCCGTCGCGACTGATGGTGGTATGCGCCGTCATCTGCAGCAGGCGGCTGCGGATTTCCTTCTGGAAGCCGCTCATCACCGCCAGGGTGGTGATCAGCACCGTAACGCCGAGCGCGATGCCCAGGATCGATGCCATCGAAATGAAGGAGATGAAGCCGTTGCGGCGCTTGGCGCGCAGGTAGCGCAGGCCGATGGCCACGGGAATGGGTTTGAACATGCAGGCACGCCGGACGATTCAGCCTATGGTGCCATCGACCGGGCTCGACGGGAAACGGCGCGTGCGGCGACGGCCAGTCGCAGTTCACGTCGCTGCCGGGCATCGAGCACATCCGGCCAGAACAGCAGCCGCCGTTGCCGCCGCCCCTGGCGCCCATGCAGCAACAGCCACGGGCCGCGGATCACCAGCTGTGGAGCGTCCAGCGCCTGCCCCGCCACCTGCAGCGGAGCGGGCAACGCCGGCAGGCACACCCTCACCTTCGGCCGGCGCAGGCGCCAGAAGAGCTCGGCCAGGCCCAGCGCCCAGACCAGCAGTACGACGGGAACCAGGGCGTCTCGGGGCAGATCCGAAGCGCGCAGCAGCCAGGGGGCGGCGAGCAGTACCGCCAGCTGGGCACCCGCCTGCAGCCGTGAAGGGCGCCACTCAAGGCTTGAGGGCGCGGATCCTGTCCATGAGCGGGATGGCGTGCGCATGCGGGCAGACCTCGTAGCCCATGAACCAGCGCCACAATTTATCGTCCTCACAGTCGAGCAGGAACAGGAAAACCTCGCGCTCTTCGGTCGGCGCAGCGCTCCATTCGCGGTCGAGGTAACGTTCGAACAGCTGGTCCAGTTCGCGCATGCCACGCCGGCAGCGCCAGCGCAGCTTCTTCAGCAGGGTTTCTTCATCCATTGCAGGCCTCCAGATACAGCGAAGCCACGCATGGCGTGGCTCGGCTGGGGTGCGTGCGGCCGCCGTCGATGCGGCCGCATGCGGGATGGATCAGGCGCGACGCTCCATCATGAGCTTCTTGATCTCGGCAATCGCCAGCGCCGGGTTCAGGCCCTTCGGGCAGGTGCGGGCGCAGTTCATGATGGTGTGGCAGCGGTACAGCTTGAACGGATCTTCCAGATCGTCCAGGCGCGCACCGGTGTCCTCATCGCGCGAGTCGATGATCCAGCGGTAGGCCTGCAGCAGGATCGCCGGCCCCAGGTAACGCTCGCCGTTCCACCAGTAGCTCGGGCAGCTGGTCGAGCAGCAGGCACACAGGATGCACTCGTACAGGCCATCGAGCTTCTTGCGGTCTTCCGGCGACTGCAGGCGCTCGCGATCCGGCGGCGCCGGGGTCTGCGTGCGGATCCACGGCTTGATCGAGGCGTACTGCGCGTAGAAGTGGGTCAGATCCGGCACCAGATCCTTGACCACGTTCATGTGCGGCAGCGGGTAGATCGGCACTTCCTTCTTGCCGCAGTCCGCGATGGCGCGGGTGCAGGCCAGCGTGTTGGTGCCGTCGATGTTCATCGCGCACGAACCGCAGATGCCTTCGCGGCAGGAGCGACGGAAGGTCAGGGTCGGGTCGATCTCGTTCTTGATCTTGATCAGCGCGTCCAGGACCATCGGGCCGCAGGCGTCCAGATCGACCTCATAGGTATCGGTGCGCGGATTGCTGTCGTCGTCCGGACTCCAGCGGTAGATCTTGAAGGTACGCACGTTCTTGCCGCCGTTCTTGACGGGGAAGTGCTGGCCCTTCGTGATCTTGGAATTCTTGGGGAGTGAAAACTCGGCCATGGCTGCTCTCGTTGGCTCAGGCGGCCCGCGCCCTCAAGGCGCGGATTGCATGGTAGGCGGGGTCGGATCAGTACACGCGCGGCTTCGGCGGCACCACGGACACGTCATCGGTCAACGTGTACATGTGCACCGGACGGTAGTCGAAGCTGCACTTGCCCTTCTCGTCGACGCTGACCAGGGTGTGCTTCTGCCAGTTGACGTCGTCGCGGTCCGGGAAGTCCTCGTGCGCATGCGCGCCGCGGCTTTCCTTGCGCTGTTCGGCCGAGTTGATCGTCGCCACCGCGTTGAGCAGCAGGTTGTTCAGCTCGTAGGTCTCGATCAGGTCCGAGTTCCACACCAGCGAACGGTCCGAGACCTTCACGTCCTGGAACGAATCGAAGATCTTGTCCATCTTCTCGCAGCCTTCCTTCAGCGTCTGGCTGGTGCGGAAGACGGCCGCGTCGGCCTGCATGGTGCGCTGCATGCGGTCGCGGATGACGGAGGTCGGGGTATCGCCGTTGGCGTGGCGCAGCTTGTCCAGCAGGCCCAGCGCCTTGTCGCAGGCATCGGCCGGCAGCGGCTTGTGCGCCGCGCCCGGCTTGATGGTCTCGGCACAGCGGTTGGCCACCGCGCGGCCGAACACCACCAGATCCAGCAGCGAGTTGGAGCCCAGGCGGTTGGCGCCGTGCACGGACACGCAGGCGGCTTCGCCGATGGCGTACAGGCCCGGCACCACGGCATCGGGGTTGTCGCCGACCTTGCGCACCACTTCACCGTGGTAGTTGGTCGGGATGCCACCCATGTTGTAGTGCACGGTCGGGATGACCGGGATCGGCTGCTTGTGCACGTCGACGCCGGCGAAGATGCGGGCGCTCTCGGCGATGCCCGGCAGCTTGTCATCGATCACGCCCGGGCCCAGGTGGGTCAGGTCGAGCAGGATGTGATCCTTGTGCTCGCCGACACCGCGGCCTTCGCGGATCTCGATGGTCATCGAACGGCTGACCACGTCGCGCGATGCCAGATCCTTGTAATGCGGTGCATAGCGCTCCATGAAGCGCTCGCCGCTGCTGTTGCGCAGGATGCCACCTTCACCGCGGACACCCTCGGTGATCAGGCAGCCGGCGCCGTAGATGCCGGTCGGGTGGAACTGCACGAACTCCATGTCCTGCATGGCGATGCCGGCACGCATGGCCAGGCCGCCACCGTCGC
This sequence comes from Stenotrophomonas sp. GD04145, assembly GCF_029835135.1. NCBI lineage: Bacteria > Pseudomonadati > Pseudomonadota > Gammaproteobacteria > Lysobacterales > Lysobacteraceae > Stenotrophomonas > Stenotrophomonas sp. GD04145. Next base: position 53,979 of record NZ_JAODZG010000004.1, read on the forward strand.
CGGTGCAGGTATGCGCGGAAGTTGCGCTGAAATAGGCTCGGCCGTAGCCGCCGGTGGCCAGTACCACGCCCTGGGCGCGGAACAGGTGCAGCGTGCCGTCGGACATGTCCAGGGCCAGCACGCCGCGGCAGACGCCTTCGTCGTCGAAGATCAGGTCGAGCGCGAAGTACTCGATCATGAAGCGCGCGTCGTGCTTCAGCGACTGCTGGTACAGCGTATGCAGCATCGCGTGGCCGGTACGGTCGGCCGCCGCGCAGGTGCGCTGCGCCGCCGGGCCTTCGCCGTACTTGGTGGTCATGCCACCGAACGGGCGCTGGTAGATCTTGCCTTCGGCGGTACGCGAGAACGGCACGCCGTAGTGCTCGAGCTCGATGATGGCCGGAATGGCCTCACGGCACATGTACTCGATGGCGTCCTGGTCGCCCAGCCAGTCCGACCCCTTGATGGTGTCGAAGAAGTGGTAACGCCAGTCGTCCTCACCCATGTTGCCGAGCGCGGCGGAGATACCGCCTTGGGCGGCGACGGTGTGCGAACGGGTCGGGAAGACCTTGGTCAGGCACACGGTCTGCAGGCCCTTGGCGGCCAGGCCGAACGTGGCACGCAGGCCGGCGCCGCCGGCGCCCACCACGACCATGTCGTACTTGTGTTCGGTGATCTTGTAAGCGGACATCTAGTCTGGATTCCTGTGTAGGTGCCTGGGCTCAGGCAACGCCGAGGGCGATGCGGCCCACCGCGAACACACTGACGATCATGCCGAGCACGGCAACGAACTTCACCGCGGTCTGCAGCACCAGGGCCAGCAGCGATTCGTGGATGTAATCTTCCAGCACGACCTGCATGCCGAGCTGTGCGTGCCAGAACATGGCGATCAGCAGGCCGATCAGCGGCACCGCGTTCCACGGCTTGGCGATGGCAGCAGTGGCGGTCGCGTAGTCGGAACCCAGCAGGCCCAGCACGAAGACCAGGAACCAGATCCCCAGCACAACCAGGGCGGCGGCGGTCAGACGCTGGTGCACGAAGTGCTCGGTGCCGGTCTTGGCCGAACCCAGACCACGCACGTTCTTAAGCGGAGTACGGAACTTGCTCACGCGGCACCTCCAAACATCACGTAGGCCCACACCAGCAGGGTGATCACCAGGCTGCCGATGACCGACAGCCAGCTGCTGCGGATGAAGGCGGGGATGCTGAAGCCGATGGCGAAGTCCTGCACCACATGGCGGATGCCATTGCACAGGTGATAGGCGAACGACCATGTCCACGCGAACAGGAACACGCGGCCATACCAGGCCCCGGCATGGCCGGTGAAGCAGTTCCACGAATCGGGCCCCATCATCAGGGCCAGCAGGCCCGCAGCGATGATGAGGGCACCAACAGACAGAAAGACGCCAGTGGCTCGATGCAGGATCGAGGTGGCCATCTGAATCTGCCAGCGATACACCTGAAGGTGCGGGGAAAGTGGGCGTTGTCTGGTCGCCATTCGCTGGGCTCGTTGTCTCGGCTGGGCGGCACGCGGCCGCGTTGGCTCAATGCTGATCAGAAATCGATGCAGCGTCCGTTTTTCTCCCAATCGCCATACCGCACCGGATCGAGTCCGCCGCGGCCGCCGAATTCCTCTGCCTTTTCCTGTTCCACGGGCACGGGTGCCGCAGGGACCAGCGGGGCTTCAGTTTCGTCGTCGGGAGTGGGGGTTGTTTGGCCTATCATGGTCGGTCTCGCAACGCACAAATTTTAGACCTCGTTCACGTGCCTGACAACCTGCCCCCTGCTTTCGTCGGATATCCACGCCTTCCGGGCCACCAGCTGGTGAGCCTGCAGGGCGTGGACGCAGCTGCCTTCGCCCATGCCCAGTTCAGCAGCGATGTCCTCGCTCTGCCCCAGCAGCACTGGCAGTGGAGCGCCTGGCTGAGTGCCAAGGGCCGCACCCTGGCGGTGTTCCAGCTGCTCCGGCTGGCTGAGGATCACGTGATGCTGGTGTTCGCCGATGGCGACGCGGATGCGACTGCGTCGCAACTGCAGCGTTTCGTGTTCCGCCGCAAGGTCAAGGTGCAGCTGCGCGACGATCTGGCCGTGGCCGGCGCGTTCACCGCACCGGAAGCGGCTACCGGCGCGGCGATCGCCGCCAATGCAGGCGGTTGGGAGCTGGACCTGGGCAGCGACGCGCTGCCGCGCGCGCTGCGCATCAGTGCCGCTGACACCTTCCCGGCCGGTGGGCCGGACGACGACGCGGCCTTTGCATTGGCCTGGCGCCAGGCTGACCTGCGGTTTGGCCTGCCCCGGCTGGAGCAGAGCCAGCGCGAGGTGTGGACGCCGCAGCAGTTGGGGCTGGACCGCCTGAACGGCTACAGCGTGAAGAAAGGCTGCTACCCGGGCCAGGAAATCGTCGCCCGCACCCACTTCCTCGGCAAGGCTAAGCGCGCGGTGCAGCTGCTGCACACCCATGCGCCGGCGCACGCCGGTGATGGCGTGCAGCAGGACGGCGCGGCACTGGGCACGATCGCCAGCGTGGCCGGCGATCTCGCGCTGGCGGTGCTGCCACTTGAAACGAGCGACGCCGCGCTGCAGGTCGGCGATGCGCCCGCGCAGCGGATTCCGCTGCTGGATGGCCTGGCGCGCTGAGGCTGCGCCCTACCCACGCAGGGCGTGGATCTGCCGATGACGCCGGGCATGGCCCGGCGCCACCGATTCTTACAGGCGCTCGCCGGTTTCCGCGTTGAAGAAGTGCAGGCCCTGCGGATGGATCGCCACGCGGATGTCCTCACCCACGGCCGGCAGCGCCTGCGGTGCCACCCGCATGGTCAGTGCATGCTGGCCGCTGCTGAGGTTGACGAAGATCTCGTTGCCGACCGGCTCGATGCCCTCGATGCGCGCGGTGAATGCATGCGCGTCATCTCCCGTGGCGGGCTGCAGGTGCTCCGGACGCACGCCGACGTTGATCGGCTTCTGCAGCCACGCGGAGTCGATCGTGGCCTGGCCCAGCGGCGCCCGCCACTCACCCTCGACCACCGTGACACCGCCCGCATCGCCCTGCAACGTCCCGCGCAACACGTTCATCGCCGGGCTGCCGAGGAAACCGGCCACGAACAGGTTGGCCGGGCGGTCATACAGCGCCATCGGCGTATCGATCTGCTGGATGATGCCGTCCTTGAGCACCACGATGCGCTGGCCCAGCGTCATCGCTTCGACCTGGTCGTGCGTCACATAGATCATGGTCGTGCCCAGCTTGCGGTGCAGCTGCGCGATCTCGGTACGCACACTGTGGCGCAGCTTGGCATCGAGATTGGACAGCGGCTCGTCGAGCAGGAACACCGCAGGTTCGCGCACCAGCGCGCGCCCCAGCGCAACACGCTGGCGCTGGCCACCTGACATCGCCTTGGGCAGCTTGTCCATCATCTCGGTCAAACCCAGCGTCTGCGCCGCTTCGGCAATCCGCCTGTCAATGGTGGCCTTGTCGTGGCCACGCAGCTTCAGGCCGAACGCCAGGTTCTCGGCCACGGTCATGTGCGGATACAGCGCATAGCTCTGGAACACCATGGCGATATCGCGATCCTTCGGTGCCACATCGTTGACCACGCGGTCACCGATACTCAGCGTGCCACCGCTGATCTCCTCCAGGCCCGCCACCATCCGCAGCAGGGTCGATTTGCCACAGCCGGAAGGACCGACCAGCACCATCAGTTCGCCATCGGCGACCTCGAAAGTGGCGTCCTTCACCGCAACCTGGCCGTTGTCGTAGACCTTGCGCACACCCTGCAACTGCACTTTTGCCATATCACCTGATCCGGTCTGCCCGACGCCGGGCTGTCTTTTGGGACTGCCTCGGCCCTCCCGATGGCAGCAATGATTGCGCGACTGCCGCATGACGGCGAGCACTGCAATCGAATACAGTTGCCCATTCTGCCATGTAAACGTTTTCACGTGGCACTATCCGATGGTCGGTGCGCACCGACCTGCGTCGGCGGACAATGGAACGTTCGCCGGTGCGGTGGTTTCGAATGGAACGGCCTGCCGGTATCCCCTGCAGATCGCGTTCCGCGAACCTCGGACAGGCAGTTGCGCGGATGTCCCCCGAACCCAGCCATGAAGCGATTGACAACGATGTCACCCGGATCTGAAACTCGAGCGATGCACGACACCCTCTTCCTGTTCGGTGCCACAGGTGATCTGGCCCAGCGCTACCTGTTCCCTTCGCTGCTGCGCCTGCTTGGCGATGGTCTGCTGCCGGAGGATTTCCGCATCCGTGCGCTGGCCCTGTCCGGCCATGACACCGAGGCCTTCCATGACATCCTGCGTCCGCGCCTGCAGCAGGCCATGCCGATGGCCTCGCAGGACGACATCGCCGCGCTGCTGCGCCGCATCGACTACCGTTCGGTGGACCTGCGCGATGTCGACTCGGTCGCCGCCGCCGTCTCCGACCTGGTGGACCGCCGGTGCGTGAGCTACCTGGCCATTCCGCCGGGCCTGTACATCTCCACCTGCGAAGGCCTGGCCAAGGGGGGCGCCCTCGCCGCACCGGCCCGGCTGATGCTGGAGAAGCCGATCGGCAGCGACAGCGAAAGTGCCGAAGAGATCATCAGCACCATCGGCCAGTGGATCGACGAAGACCGCGTGTTCCGCCTGGATCACTATCTGGGCAAGGCTGCGGTGCAGAACCTGATCGCCCTGCGCTTCGGCAACACCCTGCTGGAGGCGGTGTGGAACCGCAACTACATCGAGTCGGTGCACATCCTGGTCGCAGAGAGCGAAGGCGTGGACGGCCGCGACGCGTACTACGCACGCTCCGGCGCCCTGCGTGACATGGTGCAGAGCCATATCCTGCAGCTGCTGTGCCTGGTGGCGATGGAACCGCCGGCGTCGCTCGAAGCCGACCGCATCCGCGACGAGAAGGTCAAGGTGCTGCGCGCCCTGCGCCCCCTCGACGCCCAGCATGCGGCCCGCGACAGCGTGCGCGGCCGCTATACCGCCGGCACCATCAACGGCCAGCCGGCACAGGCCTACCAGCCGCCGGAAGGCAGCGACGTGGAAACCTTTGCCGGCGTCACCGCGCACATCGACAACTGGCGCTGGTCCGGCGTTCCCTTCCATCTGGTCACCGGCAAGCGCCTGCCCGAGCGCACCACCCGCGTGGTGGTGACCCTCAAGCCGGTCACCCATTGGCTGTTCGAGCGCCCGCAGCGCGCGCAGGCCGCACCCAATCGCCTGGTGTTCCAGCTGCAGCCGCAGGAAAACATCGAGCTGGGCCTGATGAGCAGCCTGGCCGGTCCGGAATGGGGCGCGCTGGAACTGCATCCGCTGGAACTGGAGCTGTCGGTGCCGACGGGACTGCACCGCCGCATCGCTTACGAGCGCCTTTTCCTGGACGCCTTCAACGGCAACCATGCGCTGTTCGTGCGCGACGACGAAGTGCGCGCCGCCTGGGCGTGGATCGACAGCGTCGCCGATGCCTGGAAGGCAGCCGGCCTGCCGCTCCAGCCTTACCCTGCTGGCCAGTGGGGTCCGGCGGATGCCAGCGACTTCCTGCCACAGGGCGTGGATGCGCCGGACACCGGAGCTTCGGCATGAGTGGCAGCTCGCAGCCGGTTCTGGTCGCCGACATCGGCGGCACCAATGCCCGCTTCGCACTGGCCGACACTTCGCTGGATGCGCCCCTGCAGAAGGACAGCATCCGCGAGTTCGCAGTCGCCGAGTTCCCGTCGCTGGGCGATGCCGCCCGCCACTACCTTGAGCAGGCCGGGGCCACCGCGCGCCGCGGCGTGTTTGCCGTGGCCGGCCGCGTCGATGGCGACGAGGCACGCATCACCAACCATCCGTGGGTGATCTCGCGCAGCCGCACCGCAGCGATGCTCGGCTTCGACGAGCTGCACCTGATCAACGACTTCGCCGCACAGGCGATGGCCGTCGCCCTGCTGCAACCGCAGGATGTGGTGCAGATCGGCGGTGCGCACTGGACGCCGGCCGCGCCGGGCCAGCCACGCAACTACGGAGTGATCGGCCCCGGCACGGGCCTCGGCGTCGGTGGCCTGGTGGTGCGCCACGGCCGCAGCTACCCGCTGGAAACCGAAGGCGGTCACGTCAGCTTCCCGCCGGGCACGCCGGAAGAAGTGCGGATCCTGGAGATCCTGTCCGAGCAGTTCGGCCGGGTGTCCAACGAGCGTCTCATCTGCGGTCCCGGCCTGGTCAACATCCATCGTGCGGTCTGTGAGATGGCCGGTGTCGATCCGGGCCATCTGCAGCCGGCCGACGTCACCGCCCGTGCCGCCCTCGGCGATCCGCAGGCGATGCGCACCGTGGATGTGTTCTGCGCAGTGTTCGGCGCCATCGCCGGCGACCTGGTGCTGATCCAGGGTGCCTGGGATGGCGTGTTCCTGACCGGCGGCCTGGTGCCCAAAATGCTGGATTCGCTGCAGCACTCCGGCTTCCGCCAGCGCTTCGAGCACAAGGGCCGGTTTTCCTCGATCATGGCGCGGGTGCCTTCGCTGGCGATCATGCACCCCTGCCCCGGCCTGCTGGGCGCCGCCGCCTATGCAGCCGATGCCGAACGTGACGCTCCGGGAGTTGCTGCATGAGCCCTGTCTTCCAGGACGACCGCATCGATTTTGTCAGTCACGGCGATGCCGACGGCTGGATCGAAGCGGTGGCCACCGAAATGGCACAGACCATCAACCGTGACATCAACGAAGTCGGCCGCGCACGCATCCTGCTGTCCGGTGGCACCACGCCGGCGCCGGTGTACCAGGCGCTGGCAGAAATGGAAGTGCACTGGGACCGCGTGGAAGTGAGCCTGGCCGATGAGCGCTGGCTGTCGCCGCAGGATCGCGACAGCAATGCCTGGCTGGTACGCGAGCACCTGCTCAAGCGCGCCGAAGGTGCACATTTCGACCCGCTGGTGCGCATCGGCAAGCCGCTGCCGGAATGCGTGTACACCGCCAATCTGCAGGCACAGCACAGTCAGCCGCCCAGCCTGGTCGCGCTCGGCATGGGCAATGATGGCCACACGGCCTCGTTGTTCCCCGGCTCGAAGGACCTGGCCCGCGCGCTGGAAAGCCCCCTGCCCTATGCCGCACTGGATGCGACCGGCTGCCCGGGCGCCAACCAGTGGCCGCTGCGGATCACGCTGACCCCGCACGGCCTGCGCCAGTGCCGCCAGCGCCTGCTGCTGCTGCGCGGCAAGCAGAAGCTGCAGGTGCTGCGGCAGGCGCTGGACAGCAACAATGCCCAGCAGTACCCGATCCTCAACGCAATCCACCTGGAAGGCGCGCGCCTGCGCGTCCACTGGGCAGATTGATGTCGGTGGCGGCATATCGCCGCCGCCCACCTCTCGCCACCTCGAACGCCGGTAGCCAATGAGCCTCCATCCGCAACTGCAAGCCATCACCGACCGCGTCATCCGTCGCAGCGCTGCCTCGCGCGCGGCCTACCTGGCCGCTGTCGACGCCGCCCTGCGCGAAGGCCCCTTCCGCAGCCGCCTGAGCTGCGGCAATCTCGCCCATGGTTTCGCTGCCTGCGGCGGCACCGACAAGAGCCGCCTGCGCGGCGGGGTGACGCCGAACCTGGGCATCATCACCGCCTATAACGACATGTTGTCGGCCCACCAGCCGTTCGAGACCTATCCGGAGCAGATCCGCGGGATCGCCCGTGAACTGGGCGCCACCGCGCAGGTGGCCGGCGGTGTGCCGGCGATGTGCGACGGCGTCACCCAGGGCCGCGGCGGCATGGAACTGTCGCTGTTCTCGCGCGATGTGATCGCGCAGGCCACCGCGATCGGCCTCAGCCATGACATGTTCGATACCACGGTCTACCTTGGCGTGTGCGACAAGATCGTGCCCGGCCTGCTGATCGGCGCGCTCGCGTTCGGCCACCTGCCGGCGGTGTTCATTCCGGCCGGCCCGATGACACCGGGCATTCCGAACAAGCAGAAGGCCGAGGTGCGCGAACGCTATGCGGCCGGCGAAGCCACCCGCGAAGAACTGCTGGAGGCCGAGTCGGCCTCCTACCATGGCGCAGGCACCTGCACCTTCTACGGTACCGCCAACTCCAACCAGGTACTGCTGGAAGCGATGGGCGTGCAGCTGCCAGGCGCATCCTTCGTCAACCCGGGCACTGCGCTGCGCGATGCGCTCACCCGCGAGGCCACCGAGCGTGCGCTGGAGATCACCGCGCTGGGCGAGGATTTCCGTCCGCTCGGCCGGATCATCGACGAGCGCGCGATCATCAACGCCGTCATCGCCCTGATGGCCACCGGCGGCTCGACCAACCACACCATCCACTGGATCGCGGTCGCACGTGCCGCCGGCATCGTGCTGACCTGGGACGACTTCGACGAGCTGTCGCAGCTGATTCCCCTGCTGGCCCGCGTCTATCCGAACGGCGACGCCGACGTGAACCGCTTCGCGGCGGCCGGCGGCCCGGCTTTCGTGTTCGGCGAATTGATCAGGGCCGGGCTGATGCACGGCGACCTGGTCAGTGTGGCGCGCGGCGGCATGGCCGATTACGCCCGCGAACCGCAGCTGCGTGACGGCACCCTGGTCTATCTGCCCGGGCTGGAGCGCAGTGCCGACGAGGAGGTGGTGCGCGGCGTCGACGCTCCGTTCGAGAGCCAGGGTGGCCTGCGCCTGCTGCGCGGCAACCTGGGCCGGTCGTTGATCAAACTGTCGGCGGTGAAGCCGCAATATCGTTCGATCGAAGCACCGGCCGTTGTCGTTGATGCGCCCCAGGTGCTCAACAAGCTGCATGCTGCCGGGCTGCTTCCCCAGGATTTCGTGGCGGTGGTGCGCTACCAGGGCCCGCGCGCGAACGGCATGCCGGAGCTGCATTCGCTGGCGCCGCTGCTGGGCCTTCTGCAGAATCAGGGCCGACGCGTTGCGCTGGTCACCGATGGCCGGTTGTCCGGGGCGTCGGGCAAGATCCCGGCAGCGATCCATGTCACGCCGGAAGCCGCGCGTGGGGGTCCGCTGGCGAAAGTCCGCGAGGGCGACATCATCCGCCTGGATGGCGAGGCGGGCACGCTGGACGTCCTGGTGGACGCTGCGGAATGGGCAGCACGCACTCAGGCCCCGAACACCGCGCCCGCGGCGAATGATCTGGGCCGCAACCTGTTCGCGATCAACCGTCGTGTGGTCGGGCCGGCCGATCAGGGGGCCATTTCGATTTCGTGCGGGCCGGCAGCGGCCGATGGCGGGCCGTGGGATTACGACGCCGAGTACGAACTGGGACACGATGCGGCGGCGGCGGCAGCGCCGCATGAGGCGAAGGACGCCTGAGGGTTGAAGAGCGCTGCGGGTGTGTTGCGGCGGCGAGTGTGCTGGTGGCGGCGTCACACTTTCCGGCGCATCAACGCCGCGAAGTGATCACTGAAAATCAAATTCGGAAGCAAAGGCAGAAGCAGAGCTATGGGTATCGAACAACATCAGCTGAAGGCGGCGGAGCTGTTGCATGCGGCGGGCATCCTGCCGGTGGTGACGATTCATACGCTGGACCAGGCCCGTGCGGTGAGTGCGGCGCTGCTGGAAGGCGGTCTGCCGGCGATCGAGCTGACGTTGCGCACGCCGGTGGCGATGGAGGCGTTGGCCATGCTCAAGCGCGAACTGCCGGACGTGGTGGTGGGTGCCGGTACGGTGCTGACCGTTGAGCAGATGCAGCAGTCGATTGATGCCGGCGCAGACTTCCTGGTGACCCCGGGTACGCCGCCCGCGCTGGCCGATGCGCTGGCCGCTGCGCCGCTGCCGGTGGTGCCCGGTGCGGCGACGCCGACCGAGCTGCTGTCGCTGCATGCGCGCGGATTCCGGGTGTGCAAGCTGTTCCCGGCCACGGCGGTCGGCGGCCTGGCGATGATCAAGGGCGTGGCCGGTCCAATTGCCGATCTGAAGCTGTGCCCGACCGGCGGCATCACGGAAAACACCGCCGCCGAGTACCTCGAGCAGAAGAACGTCGTCTGCATCGGTGGCTCATGGATGGTGCCCGGCAACTGGATTGCGGACGGCGACTGGGACAAGGTGCGCGCCAGCGCCATGCAGGCGGCGGCCATCGTCAAGCGCGTGCGCGGCACCTGAGCGCCCGATGGGTGAGCGCGGGGCCGACGCTTGGCCCCGCGACCGCGGGCCGGAACTGGAAGACAGATTCCGGGCGCGCGACGCACCTCAGCCGTTGGCTGAAACCCTCACAGCGGCCGTGCCGGATCCACCAGCCCGTACTGGCTGGCCATGCGCGCCAGCGCGATGTTGTCATGGATACCCATCTTCTCGAACAGGCGTGCCTTGTGCGTGTTGACGGTCTTGGCGCTGAGGCTGAGGCGGCGCGCGATGTCTTCCTGGCGCAATCCCTGGGTCAGCAGCAGCGCCACTTCCAGCTCGCGCGGAGACAGGGTGTCGAACGGCGAACCATTCCCCTCCACCGTCGACAGCGCCAGATTCTGCGCGATGCTGGTGCCCAGGTAGCGGCGCCCGCCTGCCACGTCGCGCACCGCGCGCAGCAGTTCCTGGGCGTCGCAGCCCTTGCCGATGTACCCGGCCGCGCCGGCTTCCAGCAGCCGCTTCGGCAGCGGGCCATCCTCCAGGACGGACACGATCACCACGCGCGTGCTGCGATGGCCGCGCACGATGCGCTCGGTCACTTCCATGCCGCTGACACCCGGCAGGTGCAGGTCGCACAGCACCACGTCCGGCTGCAGCTGGCGGATCTCGCGCAGCGCGTCCTCGCCGGTCTCGGCCTCGCCCACCACCTCGATGTCGGTCTCACCCGACAGGATCATCTTCATCCCGGTGCGGACCAGTGCGTGGTCGTCCACCAGGTAGACTCGAATCGTCATTCACGTACCTCTTCGAATGCGGCCATTGCGGGTCAAGCTAGGCAGGGTGCCGAACCCTCGCAAGCGCGGTCGAAGTGCATACCGGGCAAGAGTGCCGGGTTGATCACAGTCTCACGCATTGTGCTTACCCCCTGTCTTGCAGAACCCACTGCAACGAAACAGCTCATCTATCACGTAGACGCCCGCGAAGAGCCATCCACGTCACTCCCCCTGTGTTGATGCTTCGCTGGCCGTCGATGGCGGCGAATCGCGGCGTCGCCAGGGATGCCGACGACTGAACATGACCAGGTAGCACCCTACCACCCAAACCAGTGCTGCACACCATCCGGCCAGGATATCCGACGGGTAATGGACCCCGAGATAGACCCGGGACACGCTGACCAGCAAGCTGAACGCAGGGGCCAGCACCAGCACCGGCCAGCGCCAGCGGGTATTCCAGGCCAGAAGTACCAGGGTTGCCGCCAGGGTCATCGACCCCATGGCGTGGCCGCTGGGGAAACTGAACGTCGATTCCGGTGCGATGGACTCCCACAGGCTGGGGCGGTCCCGCTGGAAGAACCGCTTGCTGCCCATGTTCAACAGTGCCGATCCGAGGAAACTGACGGCCACGAAGGTGGCCTCGCGCCAGCGGCGGTAGCCCAGCAGTGCCGCGACGATCAGCACATCGGCGGGAATCAGGAACCACTCGTAACCCAGCCGGGACAACAGCACGAAGAACCGGTCCAGCCACGGCGAATGCAGGCCGTGCATCTGCCACAGCAGCGGCGCGTCGAAATGGAACGATTCAAACTCATGCACCTCGTCGGCCAGCGCGACGAAGCCGGCCAGCGGCAACAGCACGCCGGCGAACAGCAGGACCAGGCGCCACGCATTGCGCGCCATCCAGTGACGGAAGCCGGAGGCCGGCTCCGGCGCGGCAAGGATCGCGGGCTTATCCTGCGCTTCGGACATAGGTTCGTTCGACGTAGTCGTCGATCAGGGCGACGAATTCCTGGGCGATGTTCTCGCCACGCAGGGTCACCTTCTTCTCGCCATCGACGAACACCGGCGCCGACGGCGCCTCCCCGGTTCCCGGCAGCGAGATGCCGATGTTGGCGTGCCGCGATTCTCCCGGGCCGTTGACCACGCAGCCCATCACCGCCAGGGTCATGTTTTCCGCCCCCGGGTGCTGCACTTTCCAGAGCGGCATCTTCTCGCGCACGTGGTTCTGCACCACCTTGGCCAGCTCCTGGAAGAACTCGGAGGTGGTGCGGCCGCATCCCGGGCAGGCCGTCACCAGCGGCGTGAACGCGCGCTGGCCGGTGGTCTGCAGCAGCTCCTGGGCGACGATCACTTCCTGCGTCCGCGACTGGCCCGGCTCGGGCGTCAGCGAGATGCGGATGGTGTCGCCGATACCTTCCTGCAGCAGCACGCTCAGCGCCGCTGCCGACGCAACGATGCCCTTGCTGCCGATGCCGGCTTCGGTCAGGCCCAGATGCAGCGCGAACTCCGAACGCTGTGCCAGGTCACGGTAGACCGCGATCAGCTCCTGCACGCCACTGACCTTGGCCGACAGCACGATGCGGTCGCGCGGCAGGCCCAGCTCCACGGCCTGTTCGGCCGAATCCAGCGCTGACCGGATCAGTGCCTCGCGCAGGACACGTCCGGCGTCCCAGGGCTGCTCGCGCTCGTTGTTCTCATCCATCAGCCTGGCCGCCAGCGCCTGGTCCAGCGAGCCCCAGTTGGCGCCGATGCGCACCGGCTTGTTGTAGCGGATGGCGAACTCGATCAACTGCGCGAACTGCAGGTCCTTCTTCTTGCCGAAGCCCACATTGCCCGGATTGATGCGGTACTTGGCCAGTGCTTCGGCACACGCCGGTTCGGCAGTCAGCAACTGATGGCCGTTGTAGTGGAAATCACCGATCAGCGGCACGTCGATGCCCATCATCGCCAGCTTGTCGACGATGCGCGGGATCGCGGCCGCTGCCTCGACGGTGTTGACGGTCAAGCGCACCATTTCCGAACCGGCGCGCCAGAGCTCGGCGACCTGCTTCACGCTGGAGGCCACGTCGGAGGTGTCGGTATTCGTCATCGACTGCACCACCACCGGCCTGCCGCCGCCGACGGTGACTCCGCCGATCTGGACGGCGTGGGTCTGGCGACGGGACCAGGCGGTGGGCTCGGAAGGTGGGGTCGGGCGGGTAACGGCGTCGTGCATGCGGGCATTCTAGCGCCCGCCTCCGGTTTCCGGGTGACTCGCATTCAGCCGCCGGCACGGCTGCGGCCGATTGTCGCAGGCACACCCGCCCGCGAACGCATACGATGGGCGCGAATGACTGGTCCCGACGCCCCGTTTCTCCGCACCCTGTGCAGCCTGCGATGGCTGGCCGTGGCCGGCCAGGCCGCCACCATCCTGGTCGCCACCTGGGTGCTGGGCCTGCCGCTGCCGCCACTGCCGCTGTGGGCCGGCGTCGCCGTGCTCGCGCTGTTCAATGTCTACACCCAGCTGCGGCCGGAAGGGGCCGATACCGCGCCACTGACAGCCTTCGGCCACATCCTGGTGGACGTGATCATCCTGACCTGGATGATCAGCTGGAGCGGCGGCATGGCCAATCCGTTCAGCTCCCTGTTCCTGATCCTGATTGCGTTGGCCGCCTTCGCCCTGCCCCTGCGCTGGGCGTTGGCGGTGGCCCTGGCCTGCCTGCTCGGCTACGCCGCCAGCGGACTGTTCGGCCAGCCGCTGCCGGACGGCTACTTCCGTGCGCAGGACCTGAACCGCTGGGGCGTAGTCGCCAATTTCCTGATCTCCGCCGCTGTCGTGCTGACGTTCTCCACGCGCCTGGCCCTGGCCCTGCGGCAACGGGAACTGGAGCTCTCGGCACTGCGTGAACGCTTCGCCCGCAACGAGGGCATTGTCGCCCTGGCCACCCACGCCGCCTCGGTGGCGCATGAACTGAACACGCCGCTGGCGACCATGACCCTGCTGGCCGACGACGTTGCCGAGCGCAGCGAGGAGCCGGAAGTACGCGAGGACATGGAAACCCTGCGCGAACTGCTCGTGCAGTGCCGCGAACGGGTGCTGGCACTGGCCGCGCCGGCATCGGCCGATATGCCCGGACGCAGCCGCTCCAGCGCCCAGCAGGTGCTGGAACAATGGCGGCTGGTGCGGCCGACCATCGACCTGCACCGCAACGACGATGCGCCGCTGCGGCTGCCGCTGGACCCCGGCGTGGGCCACCTGCTGATGGTCCTGCTCAACAACGCGGCCGATGCCGGAGAGCAGGCCGGGCGCCCGCGCGTGGACCTGAGCCTGCGCATCGACGGCGACGACCTGATCGGCGAAGTCCGCGACTACGGCCACGGCTTCGATGCCCGTGCCGCAGTGCTGCCGGGCACGCTGTTCGGCAGCAGCAAGAGCGAGGGCATGGGCGTCGGCCTGGCCCTGTCCCATGCCACCATCGAACGCCTCGACGGCGAGATGTGGATGCGCCCGGCCCAGGGGGCCGGCAGTCGCGTCGGCTTCCGCCTGCCGCTGGCCCCACGCGAGGACACCCCATGAGCCTGCACCACTCCACCCAGGGCCTGCTGGTCGACGACGACGAGCTGTACCTGCGCACCCTGCAGCGCAGCCTGGCGCGCAAGGGACTGGAAACGCAGACCGCGCAGGACGCGGCCACTGCGCTGATGCTGGCCCGCCAGCATCCACCGGCCTTCGCGCTGATCGACCTCAAGCTCGGCAGTGATTCCGGCCTGGCCCTGATCCAGCCCCTGCGTGCCCTGCGTGCGGACATGCGGATCCTGCTGGTCACCGGTTATGCCAGCATCGCCACAGCCGTGGAAGCCATCAAGCTGGGCGCAGACGATTATCTGCCCAAGCCGGCAACGGTACCGATGATCCTGCGCGCGCTGGGCGAAGAGGACGACGGCCCGGCCGACGACGGCGAGATGGAAGTCCCCGACGCGATGACGCCGATCAGTCGCCTGCAGTGGGAACACATCCAGCAGGCGATGCACGAGACGGGCGGCAACGTGTCCGCTGCCGCCCGCCTGCTCGGCATGCACCGACGGTCGCTGCAGCGCAAACTGGCCAAGCGGCCAAGCCCGGAACGCGATCCGAGCCGTTGAGCCCGGCACGCCGGGCCAATGCCCGGCGACACATCCCCGACCTGGCTCAGCCCTTCAGCTGCGCCAGGATCTCGCGGGTCATCGGGTCGGCGATCGCCACGCCCTCGCCCTGCAATGCCGGCAGCAACTGGTTGGCCAGCTGCTTGCCCAGCTCGACCCCGAACTGGTCGAAGGCGTTGATGTTCCAGATCACCGACTGCACGTACACCGCGTGCTCGTACATGGCGATCAGCGCACCCAGCGCCTGCGGCGTCAGTGCATCGAGCAGGATCAGCGTACTCGGACGACCGCCTGGGTAGTCGCGGTGCGGATCGTCGCTGCCCTGACCGTTGGCCAGCGCTTCGGTCTGCGCCAGCAGGTTGGCCAGCAGCGCCTGATGATTGACGGTATAGGGATCGTCGTTGTGCACACAGCCGATGAAGTCGGCCGGGACGATGCTGGTGCCCTGGTGCAGCGCCTGGAAGAAACTGTGCTGCACATCGGTGCCCGCACCGCCCCACCACACCGGCACGGTATCGGTGGTCACCGGCTGGCCATCACGCTGCACGCGCTTGCCCAGGCTTTCCATCACCAGCTGCTGCAGGTAGGCCGGCAGCAACGCCAGGCGCTGGTCGTAGGTCATCACCGCATGGGTGGCGCAGCCCAGCAGGTTGCGGTTCCAGATGTCGGTCAGGCCATGCAGCACCGGCAGATTGCGCTCCAGCGGTGCATCCAGTGCGTGCGCGTCCATCTGCGCCGCACCCTCCAGCAGCTGTTCGAAACGCTCGAAGCCGATCGCCAGCGCAATCGGGAAGCCGACCGCCGACCACAGCGAGTAACGGCCACCGACCCAGTCCCACATCGGCAGCACGCGCTCTGCGGCGATGGCGAAGGCCTTCGCTGCGCGCTCGGGATTGGCGCTGACGGCATACAGGCGCTCACTGCCACCCAGCCAGTCGTGCAGGATCTGGCCGTTGAGCAGGGTTTCCTGGGTGCCGAAGGTCTTGGAGATCAGGATGCCGGCGGTGCGCGCCGGGTCAAGCGTGGCCAGCGTGCGCTGCATGGCCGCGCCGTCCACGTTCGATACGAAATGCACGCGCAGGCGCGCGCCGCTGACCGGGCGCAACGCATCGGCGACCAGCCGCGGGCCAAGATCGGATCCCCCGATGCCGACGCTCACCACGTCGGTCACGCCGCTGTCTTCCAGCTCACGCACGAGGACTCCCATGCGCTGACGGATTTCGCGTGCAGTGGCATGGGCATCGGCGGCCACCGGCGCGTCGACCACGTCACCACGCAGCGCCGTGTGCAGCGCCGCGCGGCCTTCGGTCAGGTTGATCTGCTCGCCGCGCATCAGGCGGTTGATGGCGCCCCCGACATCGCGTTCGGCTGCCAGCGCCAGCAGCGCCTGCAGCGCCGCGGCGTCGTACTTCTGCCGGGCAAAGTTCACATACAACGGACCGACCCGCAGCGCCAGCTCCTGCACACGGCCAGGTTCGGCGGCGAGCAGGCTGGGGATGCTTGCGCCCTTCAGGCGCTGGGCGTGGGAATGCAGCGAGTCGAATCCGTTGTTCGTTGTCATGCGGCCTGGGTCGGGATCGTGTCGTTGGTGTGGGTGATCTGGTTGCTGCCATCCACGTACACCAGCTTCGGCTTGAAGCTGTCCGCTTCCTGCTCGGTCATGCTGGCGAAGGCGGCGATGATGATGATGTCGCCGACCTGCACGTGGCGCGCGGCGCCACCATTGAGCGAGACGATGCCGCTGCCGGCTTCGGCGCGGATCGCATAGGTCGAGAAGCGCGCACCGTTGGTCACGTCCCAGATGTGGACCTGCTCGAACTCGCGGATGCCGGTGGCAGCCAGCAGGTTGTCATCGATGGCGATCGAGCCTTCGTAGTTCAGCTCGGAGTGGGTGACGGTGGCGCGGTGGATCTTGGTCTTGAGCAGGGACAGGTGCATGGCACGGTACAACGCAGAGGAAAGCGTGGATTCTAGCACCCGCGCAACGCGGGGCATCACGACCGGCAAACCGTTCAGGTAGCGCCGGGCCATGCCCGGCGGCGCCATCACAGCGGAACTCAGAACTCCAGGTTGTCGATCAGCCGGGTCGTGCCCAGCCGCGCGGCGATCAGCGCCACCCGGCCGCCACCCTCAAATGCCGGCTCGGCCAGCTCGGGCGTGCGCAGCACGGCGTAGTCGACCTGAAAACCAGCCGCCTGCAGCGCGGCGGTGGCATCGGCCTCGATGCGCTCGCGCGGCTGGCCTGCCACATAGCCTTCGCGCATGGCCAGCAGGGTCCGATGAAGGGTCGTCGCGACGGGGCGCTGTTCCGGGCTCAGATACTGGTTGCGCGAACTCTTGGCCAGCCCATCGTCATCACGGACGATCTCCGCACCGACGATCTGGACCGGGAACGACAGCTCGGCCACCATCTGGCGGATCACCGCCAGTTGCTGGTAGTCCTTGCGGCCGAACACAGCCACGTCCGGCTGCACCTGCAGGAACAGGCGGGCGACCACCGTGCAGACGCCATCGAAATGGCCCGGACGGCTGGCACCTTCCAGCACCTCGCTGATGCCGGGCGCGTGCATGCGCGTGGTCTTGTCCACGCCCAGCGGATACATCGCCTCGACGCTCGGCAGCCACACCGCATCGCAGCCGACCTGCTCCAGCCCCGCGACGTCGGCCTCGGGCGTGCGCGGATACCGGCTGAAATCCTCGTTGGGCCCGAACTGGGTCGGATTGACGAAGATGCTGGCCACCACCCTGTCGGCGTACTGGCGGGCCAGGCTCACCAGCGCGTGATGGCCACCGTGCAGGTTGCCCATGGTCGGCACCAGCGCGACGCGCAGGCCTTCGCGCTTCCACTGGGCGATCTGCCCGCGCAACGCGCCGAGCTCATTGAAGGTCTGGATCATTGGGCGTAAGCGTGCTGTTCGTCGGGGAAGCTGCCGTCACGCACGGCGTCGGCGTATGCGCGGGTGGCTCCAGCCACCGAGCCCCCTTCGGCAAGGAAATCCTTGACGAATTTCGGTCGGCGATGGCCGCTGTCCAGGCCCAGGAAGTCATGCAGGACCAGCACCTGGCCATCGCACTGCGGACCGGCACCGATGCCGATGGTGGGCACCGGCACTGCAGCGGTGACCTCGGCCGCGACCGGGGTCGGCACGCATTCCAGCACGATGATGCTGGCGCCCGCGTCGGCCACGGCCCTGGCGTCCTCCACCAGCTGCCGGGCCGCATCGCCACGGCCCTGGATCTTGAACCCGCCCAGGCGCAGCACCGACTGCGGGGTCAGGCCCAGATGCGAGCAGACCGGAATCTCGCGTTCGACCAGGTAACGGACGATATCGACCTTGAAGCCGGCCCCCTCGATCTTGACCATCTCCGCGCCTGCCTGCAGCAGCTGCAGCGACGCATCGAGCGCGCGTTCCGGGGTTGCATCGGCACCGAACGGCAGATCGGCAACCAGCAGCGCGCGCTGCAGCACGCGGGCCACGGCGCGGGTGTGATAGACCATGTCGGCCACGGTCACCGGCAGGGTGGAATCGTGCCCCTGCACGACCATGCCCAGCGAATCACCGATCAGGATCAGGTCGACGCCGTTGGCGTCGAAGGTGCGGGCGAAGCCAGCGTCGTAGGCGGTCAACATGACCAGCTTCTGGCCATTCCGCTTGGCCTCGGCCAAGGCGGGGACGGTCCAGGGCTTGCTGTCTGCGTGGGTGCTCATGTGCTGATAACCGGGGGAGATAACCCGGGCATTATCACCCTATCGGCGCAATCCCGCAGGCATCCACCCGCATCACTGCATCCCGCACGCGACCATGGCCGGGAATGGCCAGATCCGGCGCGATTTCGGCCAGCGGCACCAACACGAAGGCGCGCTCGTGCAGGTAGGGATGCGGCACCTGCAGACCCGGTTCATCCAGTACCTGCGCGCCATACAGCAGCAGGTCCAGATCCAGTGCCCGCGGTCCCCAGTGCACGGCTGGATCGCGTACGCGACCGAAATGCCGCTCCAGCTCCAGCATCGCCCGCAGCAATCCGGCGGCCGGCAGGCGCGTTTCCACCGACGCCACCGCGTTGACGAACGGCGGCTGATCCTCGTTGCCCCAGGCCGGCGTGGCATACAGGCGCGACGCCTGGCAGCGCCGCGTGTCAGGAAGCGCGTCCAGTGCGGCAATCGCCGCACGGACGGTCGCGGCCGCGTCGCCAAGATTGGCGCCCAGGCCGATCCAGGCCAGCATCATGGCTTACTCGCCAGCGCTGCCGGCCGTGGCACCGGAGCGCCGACGGCGACGCCGGCGCTTGCGCGGTGCGCCCTCTTCCTCGTCACCCGGTTCGGCATGCATCGCATCCAGCGCGGATTCCAGCTCGCGGCCCGGTTGCACCTGCGCCTCACGCCAGAACGCCACATCTGCCTCGTGTTCGGCCGACGCGACCTGGCGCAGCGTCAGGAAATCGAACGCTGCACGGAAGCGCGGGTGGGTGAGCGTGCGGAACACGCGCTTGCGCTGGCGCGAGCCGAAACGCGACTGCAACAGCCAGATCTCCTGCATCGGCAGCGAGAAACGGCGCGGCAGCGCGATGGTGCTCAGCTGCTGCACCGTCACGCGGTCGGCAGCACGACGCTGTGCTTCTTCCGGCGCCACGCCCTGCTTGAGCAGGGTGGCCTGCGCCCGGCAGAACGCCGGCCACAGCAGCAGCGCGAACAGGAACGCGGGCGAGACAGGCTCATCGTTGGCCACGCGTGCATCGGTATTGGCCAGGCCCTCGACCAGCATGCGGCGCAGTGCACCGGTGCGGTTCGCCTTCAGCGCCCTGCCACTTTCAGGGAACAGGACGTCGAGCAGGCCGTAGCGCTCCAGGCCTTCGAAACTGGCAACACCGTGGCCGGACAGGAACAGCTTCAGCACTTCCTCGAACAGCCGCGCGGGCGCGGCTTCGTTCAGCAGGCCTGCCAGGTGCGGGATCGGCGCGGCGGTGCCCTCTTCGATCTGGAAGCCGAGCTTGGCCGCCAGGCGCACCGCGCGCAGCATGCGCACCGGGTCCTCGCGATAGCGCTGTTCGGGGTCGCCGATCAGCTTCATCAGGCGCGCCTGGACGTCTTCGAAACCTCCGACGTAGTCGCGCACCGAGAAATCCTCGATCGCGTAGTACAGGGCATTGCAGGTGAAGTCGCGGCGCACCGCGTCGTCTTCGATGCTGCCGTACACGTTGTCGCGCACGAGCATGCCGTTTTCCATTTCGCGGTCGCCGCTGCCGTCATCGACGTTGGCGCGGAAGGTGGCGACTTCGATGATCTCGCGGCCGAACACCACATGGGCGAGGCGGAATCGGCGGCCGATCAGGCGGCAGTTGCGGAACAGCTGTTTGACCTGTTCGGGCGTGGCATCGGTGGCCACGTCGAAATCCTTGGGTTGGCCATTGACCAGCAGGTCGCGCACCGCGCCGCCGACAAGGTAGGCGCCGAAGCCGGCATCGCGCAGGCGATAAAGCACGCGCAGGGCGTTCGGGCTGATGTCCTTGCGGGAAATGGTGTGCTGGTCGCGCGGGATGACGCGCAGGCTGAACGGTGATGGAGCAGGAGAAATGATGTTGGCGCTTCCGGTTGAAGTTTCGGGATTGCCCAATGGCATCGAGGTGCATATACTAGCGCTCCTGCCTCGGCAGCGACACATATACGCTCCCTTCGTCTAGTGGTTAGGACGTGGCCCTCTCAAGGCTAAAACAGGGGTTCGAGTCCCCTAGGGAGCGCCAGTCGCCACAGCAGGAACCGAAAAAGCCCGCCTCGTGCGGGCTTTTCTGTTTCCCGGGGTTTGCCTGTTGCGTCGAGCGGGTCGCCTCGGGGGCGAGCCGCCCCTGCCTGTCCTGGAGCGGCTGGCCTGCCGCCGCCACGGAACAGGAAGGCGCTGGAAACCAGGGCGGCGCCATCAGCCTTCCATCTGCTCCAGCTCCTTGCCCTTGGTCTCGCGGACGTAGCGGACGACGAAGAAGATCGAGAGGATCGCTGCAACCGTGTAGATGCCATAGGCACCGGCCAGGCCGATACCCGCCAGCAGCAGCGGGAAGGTCACGGTGATGGCGAAGTTCGACGTCCACTGCGCCGCACCGGCCACCGCGAGCGCTGGGCCGCGGATCTGGTTCGGGAACATCTCGCCCAGCATGACCCACATCACCGGGCCCCAGGACATGTTGAAGAACACCACATAGACGTTGGCCGCCACCAGCGCCAGCCGGCCCATGCCATCGGACAGGTGCAGGCGCCCTTCGACCAGGCTGCCGCTGGCGAATGCCACCACCATCAGCACCAGGGCAACCGACATGCCGACCGAACCGACCCACAACAGCGGCTTGCGCCCGATCCGATCGATCAGCATCACCGTCAACAGGCAGGCGCCGATGCTCAGCGCACCGGAAAGAACGTTGATCAGCAGCGCATCGCTTTCCGAGAAGCCGACAGCCTGCCACAGGACCGCGCCGTAGTAGAACACCACGTTGATGCCGACCAGCTGCTGGAACATCGCCAGGCCGATGCCCACCCAGATGATCGGGCGAAGCGTGCCGGTGCCCTTGTCCAGCAGGTCGCCGAAGCGCGGCTTGTGCTGGTCCTGGTCCAGGCTGGCCTCGATCTCCGCCTGTTTGGCGGCCGCCGCGGCGTCGCCGTACAGCCGCGACAGAACCGCCCTGGCCTGCGCCTGGCGCCCCTTCACCACCAGGAAGCGCGGGCTTTCCGGAATCACCAGCAGCAGCAACAGGAACAGCGCCGACGGCAGCGCCTGCATCCAGAACATCCAGCGCCAGGCCTCCTGCCCGAACCACAGGGGCTCGGTGGAGGTGCCTGCCGCACGGGCCAGCAGGTAGTTGCTGAGGAAAGCGGCGAACAGGCCGCAGATGATCGCCATCTGCTGCACCGTCGCCAGGCGGCCCCGGTAGCGTGCGGAAGCGACCTCGGCGATGTAGGCCGGCGACATCACGCTGGCCGCACCCACGGCGAAGCCGCCCAGCACGCGAGCGGTCACGAACAGCCAGGAGGCGTGCGCGGCGCCCGCACCCAGCGCCGACAGCAGGAACAGCACCGCCGCCACGATCAGCACGCCGCGTCGGCCCAGGCGGTCGCCCAGCCAGCCGGCGAGAAACGCGCCGATCGCGCAGCCCAGCAGCATCGAGGCAACTTCGAAGCCCAGGGCCGCCTCGCTGGAGTTGAAGGCCTGCCGCAGGCCATCAACCGTGCCGTTGATTACGCCACTGTCGAATCCGAACAGGAAGCCTCCCAAGGTGGCCACGCAGCTGATCAGGACGATGAACGCGGTGTTCTCTCCACCATCGGCGGCGGCAGGCTGAGCTGGGGACATGGGCATTCCAGGAGGGAGGACAGTCCGGCTGCCACGGCAGCCAGCAGCGCGCAGCCTCGCACAGGCGCCGCCCCATCGCCAATGGGCCGTGCCCTCGAGCCCGGCAGATCCCCCTTTTCAGGCCCGCGCCGACACCGGGGGGCAACCTGTTCTAGAATTGGCGGGTTCAGGAATCGATCCACCCCCAAGCCCATGCCCTTTGTCGTCACTGAAAACTGCATCAAGTGCAAGCACACCGATTGCGTGGAAGTGTGCCCCGTGGATTGCTTCCACGAAGGCCCGAACTTCCTGGTGATCGACCCGGATGAGTGCATCGACTGCACCCTCTGCGAGCCGGAGTGCCCGGTCAACGCGATCTTCCCCGAGGACGATGTCCCCGCCGGACAGGAGGGCTTCGTCGCCCTCAATGCCGAACTGGCCAAGGCCTGGCCGGTACTGACCGTGCGCAAGGACCCGCCGGCGGACGCCGGTGAGTGGGATGGCAAACCGGACAAACTGAAGCTGCTCGAGCGCTGAGGCGCCAGCACCCGCCGCCATGAAAAAGGGCGCCATGGGCGCCCTTTTCCTGTTCCGGCAATGCCAGACCCTGCCCGGCCGAACCCGGGCGCGTGGCCCGGTCCGCAGCTGCCGGCGGTTCCTTACTTCGCCAGCGCGGCCTTCAGTGCGGCAATCAGCTTCACCGGGGCCTCGGCGGTCGCCGGCAGACCACGCGGATCGACCGCAGAGACATAAGCGCCGGCATCGACGGCCACCACGCGCACCAGGAAGTTACTGCCTTCATAGGCCACGTCGTAGGAGCCCAGCAGCTGGGCACGGCTGGCGATGGTCACGCCCTGCACGCCTTCCAGCGCGGTGCCGACCTTGGCGAACGCCTCGTCCTTGCTGCCCGGAATGGTGAAACCGGTATTGCCCACGGCCGGGGCAGCCGGAGCGGCCACAGCAGCCGGGGCGGTGGTCGAGGCCAGCCTCGGCACCTGGTTCTCGCCCGACGCGGACGGCAGGTTCAGGTCCGGCGGCACTTCCAGCGGACGCATCTCCGGGGCCAGGGCGTAGTCGCCCTTGGCACCGCGCTTGAAGCAGCCGGTGGTGGTCACGACCGTGGTGAGGGCGATGAGCGCGAAGGACAGCACGCGGACGGCGGAAACGGATTGACGCATGTGGATCTCCTGGATCAGACCAAGACGGAAGGTCAGTGGCTGGAAAGGGCTTCAAGCGCGGCGATGTCGCCGGCCAGATGATCGGCTGCCGGATGATGCGCTGCCGACAGTGGCAGCAGCGGCAGGCGCAGGTCGTGGCCGATGCCGATGCGGCGCAGCAGCGCCTTGACCGGAATCGGGTTGGATTCGATACCGCAGAAATCGTGGTACGGCTGCAGGCGCGCGTCCCAGGATGCGGTGGCGTCATGGTCGTGGGCGGCAGCCAGCCCGCACATCCGGCGGTACGCACCAGGCAGCGCGTTGGAGCCGACCGAGATCAGCCCGTCGATACCGGCCTGGATCGAGCGCGCAGCCGTGCCGTCGTCGCCACTGAGCACGGCGAAGCTGGAACTGCGCAGCGCCAGCAGGGCCTTCACGCGCCCGATGTCGCCGACGGCCTCCTTGATGCCGACAATGTTGGGATGATCCGCCAGCTCGGCCACGGTCTCCGGCAGCATGTCGCATCCGGTGCGCCCCGGTACGTTGTACAGCACCACGGGCAACCCGCCGTGGTCGGCCACGGCCCGGTAGTGCGCGATCAGCCCGGCCTGTGTCGGACGCACGTAAGGCGGCGTCACCACCAGAGCGTGACTGGCACCCTGCGCGGCAGCGCGACGGGTCTGCTCGATGGTCTTGGCGGTGCCGGACAGGCCGGTACCGGCCAGGACCGGGATGCGTCCGCCGATGCGTTCGACCGCACTGGCCAGCAGCTGGTCGTACTCGGCGTCGGACAGCGTCGCCGCTTCGCCGGTCGAGCCGGCGACGACAACGCCATGGACGCCACCTTCCAGTTGCAGATGCAGCAGGCGCTGCCAACCGTCGGGATCGAGGGCACCGTCGGCCCGGAACGGGGTCGCCAGCGCGGTGATGAGGCCGGAAAGGGACAAGGACGTGCTGCTCTTGGCTGGGAAGGGAAAACGCCCGCCACGAAAGGGCGGGGGCGACTTGAATGTTACTTGCGGCGCGAAAGCACGGGCAAGTATGCTGCACTCCGGTGGATCCCCGCCTCTGGCGGGCATTCAGACTCACGCATGCATTACCCGGAATCGCCTTGACCGACACCACCCCGCGCCCCGCGCCGAGCGAAAACCACCTCCTGATCAACGCCTATACGACGCATCCGGAGTCCCCACTGCTGTCCGTCACCCGACGCATTGCCGACAGCGGCTGCAATCTGGTGGACGCGCGCCTGGCCACGGTTGGCCGCGACGTATCGGTCACCGCGCTGGCCACCGGGTCGTGGGACTCGGTCGCCAAGCTGGAAGCGATGCTGACCCGGCTCGAGCGCGAGGAAGGCCTGAAACTGGTCTGGTACCGCACCGAGGCCAAGCAGGCGCAGTCCAATCTGCTGCCGTACATCGTTGAAGTGATCGCCGCTGACAAGCCGGGCATCCTGTTCCAGCTGGCCGACTTCTTCGACCGCCAGGGCATCACCATCGAGACCCTGCAGAGCACGCGCTATCGCGCCATGCAGACCGGTGCGGAAATGTTCAGCGCGCAGGTCACCATCGGCGTGCCGGCCAACATGCACATCGCCGCCCTGCGCGATGATTTCCTCGAATTCTGCGACCACCTGAACCTGGACGCGATCATGGATCCGATGAAGTTCTGATTTTTCGCGCGTTCGTCACGGGCGCGCGGCGTTTCATGCAACTGTCGTAGAAATACCCCAGGCTCCGGAACCAAGGACCTCATGAACAACGGCGATACCCTGGACCGCACCACCCTCTCGCTCCCGCTGGCCCTGTCAGGCGGCGAACACACCACCCTCGGCGACCTCGCGGGCCAATGGCTGGTGCTGTACTTCTACCCCAAGGACAGCACCCCGGGGTGCACCACCGAAGGCATCGACTTCAACGCGCTGCTGCCGGAGTTCCGCAAGGCCGGCGCCACCGTACTCGGCGTCTCCCGTGACTCGGTGAAATCACACGACAACTTCTGTGCCAAACAGGGCTTCGCGTTCCCGCTGGTCAGCGATGGCGACGAAGCGCTATGCAACGCCTTCGATGTGATCCGGATGAAGAACATGTACGGCAAGCAGGTACGTGGCATCGAGCGCAGCACCTTCCTGATTTCTCCCGACAGCCGCATCGCGCAGTCCTGGCGCAAGGTCAAGGTCGCCGGCCATGCCGACGCCGTGCTTGCCGAACTGAAGGCCGCCCAATCCAAGTGATTCCCATCGCCCACTTTGTCCACCATCACCCTGCCCCGCAGGTCGTGGTGGTTTTTCCCTGTCCGTAACCAGGAATCGACGATGACCCGAGGCAAGCGCATCTACGTGCTGGATACCAACGTGCTGATGCACGATCCGACCGCGCTGTTCAAATTCGAGGAGCATGACGTCTACCTGCCGATGCAGGTGATCGAGGAGCTGGACAACGGCAAGAAGGGCACGTCCGAGGCAAGCCGCAACGCCCGCCAGGTCAGCCGCTTCCTCAACGAGCTGGTGCAGGCCTCCGGTCTGGACAATCTGGCCGACGGCATTCCGCTGCAGCGGCCACAGGGCCTGCAGCTGCGTGGCAAGCACAGCGCCGGCAAGCTGCGTTTCCAGACCAGTCATTTCGACGCCGGCAAGAGCTTCGGCAAGGTCATCCCGGACAATGCCATCCTCGGTGCCATCCTGGCGCTGAAGGAGCAGACCCCGGAGATCCCGGTGGTGTTCGTCTCCAAGGACATCAACCTGCGGATCAAGGCGGCCATCGCCGGCATCGTTTCGGAAGATTACGAAAACGACCGCGCACTGGACGATTTCAGCCTGCTCTACACCGGCGCCACCGAGCTGCCGGAGGATTTCTGGAAGCTCCATGGCGACGACCTGCGCAGCTGGAGCGACAAGGGCCGCACCCATTACGAGATCCTGGCCAGGGACGAAGAGGAGTGGTACCCGAACCAGTACGTCTACCTGCCGGGCGAGGACGAGGTGGAGCTTCGCGTCAGCCGCGTGGTCGGCGATGGCAAGGTGGTGCTGTCGCTGGTTGATGATTTCCGCCACGGCAGCCATGCCGTGTGGGGCATCAGCGCGCGCAACCGCGAGCAGAACTTCGCGCTCAATGCACTGATGGATCCGGAGATCGACTTCGTCACCCTGCTCGGCACCGCCGGCACCGGCAAGACCCTGCTGGCACTGGCCGCGGGGCTGGCACAGACGATGGACCAGCAGCGCTACCGCGAGATCATCATGACCCGGGCCACCGTCAGCGTCGGCGAGGACATCGGCTTCCTGCCGGGCACCGAGGAAGAGAAAATGACACCGTGGATGGGCGCGCTGACCGACAACCTGGAAGTGCTCACGCACAACCAGGAAGGCGGAACCTGGGGACGCCAGGCAACCAACGATCTGCTGGCCAGCCGCATCAAGATCCGCTCGATGAACTTCATGCGCGGCCGCACCTTCCTGTCGCGCTATCTGATCCTGGACGAGGCGCAGAACCTCACCCCGAAGCAGATGAAGACGCTGATCACCCGTGCCGGTCCCGGCACCAAGATCGTCTGCCTGGGCAACGTCGAGCAGATCGACACCCCGTACCTGACCGAGACGACATCCGGCCTGACCTACGCGGTGGACCGCTTCAAGAACTGGCCGCACAGTGCGCACATCACCCTGCGCCGTGGCGAACGCTCGCGGCTGGCCGATTACGCTTCGGAGGTGCTGTGAACCGTTCTGCCCGCCTGCTGCTGCCGACGGCTGCGATCACCCTCGCAGCCGTCCTTGGTGCCTGCACCACCACCCGCGGGCCGGCCAGCGTGCCGACCGCCGAACGCACCGGCCAGTCGTGGGTGGTCACCCGGCCGATCGTCGCCGCGCAGGTGCTCGACACCTGCTCGCGGCACAGCCCGGGCCGGGATGCCGGCCGCGTCACCGGCTACTGGGCCCCCAGCCGGCAACAGGTGGACCAGCTGGAAGCCGCACTGCCTTCGCTGCAGGCGCAGGTGCCCGACGTACTGGACTTCGACCGCCAGTACGTCGGCATCGAAAGCGCCGGCAAGCGCCTGATCTACATCAATGCGTTCCGCCTGCCTGACGACAGCGGCATCAAGCCGGCGCGCGAGGCCATCCGCGTCTGCGATGGTGGCAAGCAGTTCTGGGGCGCGGTGTTCGACCCGGCCACCGGTGCGTTCAGCGAGCTGCAGTTCAACGGCGGTCTCGGCGGTCCCTGAGGGTCGCGCCGATGGGCATACGCCTTCCCACCTGGGTCTGGATCGGTGCCGTAGCGCTGTCGTGCGTGGCCGGCATGGTCAACGTGGTCGGCTTTCTGGGTTTCGAGCATCAGGCCGTCAGCCACATGACCGGTAGTACCAGCCAGCTCGGCATGGCACTGGCGCAGGGCGACTGGCGCGCGGTCGGGCACCTGTGGGGCCTGCTGATCGCTTTTTCGCTGGGTGCGATGCTCAGCGGGCTGCTGATCCAGGACAGCGCACTGCAGCTCGGCCGGCGCTATGGCGTCGCTCTGGCACTGGAATCGGCGCTGTTGCTGGCCGCCATTCCCTTGTTCAAGCAGCAGCAGATCTGGGGCGCGTTGTCGGCAGCGATGGCCTGCGGGTTGCAGAACGCGATGGCCACCACCTTCAGCGGCGCGGTGATACGGACCAGCCACCTCAGCGGCATGTTCACCGATCTTGGCATCGGCCTGGGCCATCTGTTGCGCGGGCTGCCGCTGCAGGTGCGGCGGCTGACGCTCAGCGGCCTGATCATCAGCGGCTTCCTGGCCGGTGGCGTGATGGGTGCGTGGCTGTTCCTGCGCTGGCAGTACGATGCCCTGCTTGCCCCCGCGCTGCTGACCGGCGCGACCGGGCTGGTCTATGTGCTGTACCAGCAATGGGTACGCTGGCGGTACTGAGCGTCGCCGCACGCATGCGCAGCATGAGGCGTCCGCCCCTGCCGGCAGCCCGTAGCCGGCACTACCCCCATCCCGGTGACCACGGCACAATCGCCGCATGAGCCCGACCACTCCCGTTTCCGCCCTCACCATCGCCGGCTCCGACTCCGGCGGAGGCGCCGGCATCCAGGCCGACCTGAAGGCCTTCGCCGCACACCGCGTGCATGGCCTCTCCGCGATCGCCGCACTGACCGCGCAGAACACCCGCGGTGTCACCGCCGTGCATGTGCCGCCAATCGAATTCCTGCGCGCGCAGCTCGACGCGTGCTTCGATGATTTCGACATCCACGCGGTGAAGCTGGGCATGCTGGCCAATGCCGAGGTGATCCACGCCGTGGCCGATGCGCTGCAGCGTCACCGGCCCGCACATGTGGTGCTGGATCCGGTGATGGTCGCCACCAGTGGTGCGCGCCTGCTGGAAGACAGCGCGGTGCAGGCAATGCGCGAGCGTCTGCTTCCGCTGGCCACGCTGGTCACTCCCAACACACCGGAGGCAGAACTGCTGGTGGGCCGTACCATCGGCGATGGAGACGACGCCGAGCGGGCCGCGTCGGCACTGCTGGATCTCGGGGCCGGCGCGGTGCTGCTCAAGGGCGGCCACCTGCACGAGGGCAACCGGGTGATCGATCGCTACTTCGATGGCGTCAGCAGCGAGGAATTCAGTCACGCGCGCCTGCCGCTGGATGCGCACGGCACCGGCTGCACACTGGCCTCGGCCATCGCCGCGCAGCTGTGCAATGGCCTGAGCCTGGCCAACGCCTGCGAAGCATCGATCGACTACGTGGCACGCGGGCTGCAACTGGGCTACATGCCGGGGCGCAGCGATGTGCGCGTGCTGGATCATTTCGGCGCAGCGCCCCACGCATGAGCCTGCCATCACGGACACTGGCCGTGGAATGCGGCGACGGCCATCGCTTCGAGGTGATGGCCTGCGTACCCGAGCAGCCGCTGGCGCGGCTGCTATGGCTCCCCGCACTGGGCGTGGCCGCGCGCCACTACCTGCCACTGGCACAGGCCCTGGCTGCGAAAGGCATCGCGGTCTACCTGCACGAGTGGCGTGGCAACGGCAGCAGTTCACTGCGCCCTTCGCGCACGCAGGACTGGGGCTATCGTGAAGTGCTCGAGCAGGACCTGCCTGCCAGCCAGGCTTTGCTCGCCAACGCCGATGCCGGCGAAGGCGCGCTGCCCTGGATCATCGGTGGGCACAGCCTGGGTGGGCAGCTGGCCTGCGTGCATGCAGGACGGCAACCGCAGCACTTCGAGCACCTGTGGCTGGCCGCCAGTGGCACGCCGTTCTGGCGTACGTTTCCGCCTCCGCGCGGATGGCTTCTGCCGCTGGTGTACCGCTTCCTGCCCTGGATCGCCCGCCGCCAGGGCGTGCTGCACGGCCGGCGCCTGGGCTTCGGGGGCACCGAAGCACGCGGCCTGATTGCCGACTGGTCGCGGGTGGGCCTGAGCAACCATTACGCAGCCGCGGGCATGACCGAGGATCTCGATACGCAGATGGCACGCGTGCATGGCAGCGCGCAGGCCGTGGTGATGGAACACGACTGGCTGGCACCGATCGGTTCGATGCAGGCGTTGCTGGACAAACTGCCGAATGTGGCATCACACCTGCATGTGCTGTCCGCCGGGGAACTGGGCACGCGTGCCGACCACTTCGCGTGGATGAAGGCGCCACAGGCGGTCGCCCACCAATTTTTCATTCAGCTGGATGAAAATCTTCACAAAAACGGTTGACGGTACGCGCCGACATCCGCATAATTCCGCTCCTGTCGCAGGGCGCCCGTAGCTCAGTTGGATAGAGTACCTGGCTACGAACCAGGCGGTCGGGAGTTCGAATCTCTCCGGGCGCACCACTCGACAGGTTTCCGGCATCCGCCGCTGGAAATGAAGTAAAATTTGATTGTGTACCGCGCGCCCGTAGCTCAGTTGGATAGAGTACCTGGCTACGAACCAGGCGGTCGGGAGTTCGAATCTC
This sequence comes from Stenotrophomonas sp. GD04145, assembly GCF_029835135.1. NCBI lineage: Bacteria > Pseudomonadati > Pseudomonadota > Gammaproteobacteria > Lysobacterales > Lysobacteraceae > Stenotrophomonas > Stenotrophomonas sp. GD04145. The sequence continues at coordinate 84,272 of NZ_JAODZG010000004.1, forward strand.
TCCGGGCGCACCATACACGATCAACACAACAGGTTTATGTAATTGGCGCCCGTAGCTCAGTTGGATAGAGTACCTGGCTACGAACCAGGCGGTCGGGAGTTCGAATCTCTCCGGGCGCACCATTACACCGAAACAGCAGGCCTCGGCCTGCTGTTTTTTTATGTGTGTTCTTCGGCAGGGCTGCGCCCTGCACCCGCCGAAGCCAAAGCCGGAGCAACAGCAACAGCGCGCGTTCCGACACCGCCCCACCTTCGACAGGTTCACGCGGCTGTTGGTAGGTGTCGACCTTGGTCGACACATCTGTCAGATATCGAGTGAATTCATCCATGCATGGCGTGGATCTACCGTGTCGACCAAGGTCGACACCTACCAGAGCAGTACGCCGTTCCGACAGATAGCGGAAAACTGTCGAAGGCGGGGTGGGTCCGGTTGCGGGAGTGTCCGCGGCATGGATGCCGCGGCCAAGCCCCCAGGGACGGGTTTACGGCGTCTCCCGCAACCGGACCCACCCCGTCCTGCCCCGGCAAGCCCGCTTCAGCTGTTGCTGTTGCCGTGTTCCCGCCCGTCGCGGGTGCAGGGCGCAGCCCTGTCGCACACCTACCCCCCGGCCATTGCCTGCCACCACTGCGACAGCAGCTCCGGCCTACGCAGGCGCTCGCGCCACCAGCGCAATGCCGCGCCATCCTCACCGGTCCGCCAGGCCAACCAGAAGGTCTCCTCCGGCTTGTGTTCCTCGACCTCACGGATCACCAGTTCGCCTCGTGCCACGGCCGCGCGCGCGCACGGCTCGGGCAGAAAGCCGAAGCCCACGCCCTCGCATTGCAGTTTCAGCTTGCTGGCCATGTCGGGCACTGTCAGCATCTCCTGCCCCATCAGCAGGCCAACCGTACGGGGCAGCAAGCGCCGCGCCGAATCGGACACCGCGATCGCACAGTGCTCGACCAGCTGCTCACGTCCCAGCACGCCCGGCACTGCCGCCAAGGGATGATCCGGGGCAACCGCGAACACGAACTCGACCGTACCCAACGGCTCGACCACGTAGCCACCACCGCTCGGCCCCTCGCCCGGCGCGCCCACCAGCAGATCGGCACGCCGGTCCAGCAGCGCCTCCCAGGTGCCGGACAGCGCCTCGCCGATCAAGCGCAGGCGGGTCGGCGCCTCAGCGCCGCGAAATGCGGCGATGTCCGGACCCAGCAGCCAGGTGGGAAACACCGAATCCACTGCCAGGGTCAGTTCGGTTTCCCAGCCGGAGGCCACCCGGCGCACCCGCAGTTCCAGTTCGCGGGCCGCACGGAGCAGATGCCGGCCCTCATCCAGCAGCGCGCGACCGGCCTCGGTCGGCTCCGCACGCGGGCCCACCCGGTCGAACAGCTGCACGCCAAGATCCTCTTCCAGCTTGGCCACGGTGTAGGAAATGGTGGACGGCACCTTGTGCAGGGCCTTGCCGGCGCCCGCAAACGAACCGCGGCGATCGATGGCGTCCAGGATCTGCAGGGCTTCGAGGCTGAGCTTGAGCATTCGAATTTTTCGATGATGGCTTTCAAAACTATCCGTTTTTCAAAGCACCGGCGCAAGCGGATACTTCTCTCCAACAGGGAAACACGGCGATCAATGCCCTGCCCCGCCCCATCGAAAACATCGAACAAGGAGATATCCCATGCTGCAGATCCGCAAGAGTGCTACCCGTGGCCTGGCCGAACATGGCTGGCTGTCCTCGCGCCACACCTTCTCGTTCGCCAACTACTACGATCCGCGCTATGTCAGCTTCGGTCCGCTGCGGGTGATCAACGAGGACAAGGTGATCGGCGGCCAGGGCTTCGGCACCCACAGCCACAGCAACATGGAGATCGTCTCCTACGTGCTGGGCGGCGCACTGGAACACAAGGACTCGATGGGCACCGGTTCGGTACTGCGCTACGGCGATGTGCAGCGCATGAGCGCCGGCAGCGGCGTCAGCCACAGCGAGTTCAACCACTCGGCCACCGAACCCGTGCATTTCCTGCAGATCTGGATCTTCCCGGACACGGAGAACATCACCCCGTCGTATGAGGAAACCCACTTCACGCCGGACAGCAAGCGCAACCAGCTGCGCCTGATCGCCTCGCCCGACGGTGCAGATGGTTCGCTGCGCATCCACCAGGATGCCCGCATCTTCGCCACCCTGCTCGACGGCAGCCACAAGCTGCACCACGCCCTGGGCAGCGGACGCGGTGCCTATGTGCAGGTCGCCCGTGGCCAGCTGCAGGTCAACGGCATCACCCTGGAAGCCGGTGATGCGCTGCAGATCAGCGACGAAGCGCAGCTGACGCTGGAGAACGGCAACGACGCCGAAGTGCTGGTGTTCGACCTGCCGCTGTGAAGTCACGCCCGCGGTGCCGACCGGTACCGCGGGCGACCTCTGGCCTCAACCGCCGACGGCGGCGCAGGCCTCCAGAATCAACGCAGTCACCTCGGCCGGTTTCGACGCCAGCGAAGCATGGCTCGCATCCAGTTGCAGAAGACGCCGGGGCTGGATCCGATCGGCCATCATCTGCGGGTTCTGAACAGAAGCTCTCGTGGGGTCTGTCCATACGCGGCCACAGATCACCGTCGCGGTGCGGGGCGGGGTTCGATGCCGCCTCGCCCTTGGCGCGCTGCAATCGTATGCATGTCGGCCCCCCTCCGTTGGCACTTGCCGAACGGCCGTGAAATCGCTTCCATGACGGTTCACTGGAGCTTCCTATCGCGCATGACGCCTTCTTCCCCACGTGCCCAGCAGCACGCCACCCGCGCCGCCTTCTTCATTCCCGGTTTCGCCACCGCCGCGTGGGCACCGATGGTGCCCTTCGCCAAGGCCCAGGCAGGGCTGTCCGACGCCGGTCTGGGCGCCGTGCTGCTGTGCCTCGGGCTGGGCTCGCTGCTGGCCATGCCGCTGGCCGGTGCGCTGACCGGTCGCTTCGGCTGCCGTCGGCTGCTGGTGGTCACCTGTGCACTCGTGCTGCTGGCACTGCCGCTGCTGGCGGTGCCGCCTTCGCCCTTCGTGCTCGGTGCGGCCCTGTTCGTGTTCGGCGCGGGCGTGGGTGCGATGGACTGCACGATGAACATGCAGGCAGTGGCCGTCGAACGCGAAGCCGGCCGGGTGATGATGTCCGGCTTCCACGCCTTCTACAGCATCGGTGGCTTTGTCGGCGCCGGCTGCATGACCGGTCTGCTGATCCTGGGCACACCGCTCTGGCTGGCCGCGCTGCTCGCGGCGGCGGCACTGCTGCTGGTAGCTGTGCTGTCGGCACCGCACTGGCGTCCGCAACGGATCCTGCACGAAGGCCCCTTGCTGGCACTGCCGCATGGGGTGGTGCTGTTCATCGGCGTGCTGGCATTTGTGGTGTTTCTCGCCGAAGGCTCGATGCTGGACTGGAGCGCCGTGTTCCTGGCCGAGGTACGGCAGGTGCCTCGCGACCAGGCCGGCGCGGGCTTCGCGGTGTTCACTCTGGCGATGACAGCCATGCGCCTGTTCGGCGATGGCATCGTCGAGCGTCTCGGCCGCACCCGCACCCTTGTCATCGGCGGCATCACCGCTGCGGCCGGCTTTGCCGTGGCCACCCTGGTGCCATCGTTGCCGGTTGCCCTTGCGGGCCATGCGCTGGTCGGCCTGGGCTGCGCCAACATCGTGCCGGCACTGTTCTCGATGGCTGGACAGCAGCGCGCGATGCCCGAGAACATCGCCATCACGGCGGTCACCACACTCGGCTATGCCGGCATTCTCGCCGGCCCGGCCGCGATCGGCGCACTGGCCCATGCCAGCAGCCTGGGCTTCGCGTTCCTCTGCGTGGCGGCACTGCTGATCGGTGTCGCGCTGTCGGCGCCGGCACTAGCGCGCCGGCTGTCCTGACGATGCATCAACCGCGTGCCGGCTCCGCTGCCGGCACATCGTGCACCAGCCACTCGGCCTGTGCCGGCAGCTGCGGCGCCGGGCAGGTGGACGGGGGGTGCCGTTCGTCGCGCGCCATCCAGTCGTCGACCACACCGGCCAACAGATCCAGCCGCAGCGGCAGGGTGATATGGTCCTCGCCGCGCATCTCGATGTAGTGCGCCCGCGGGTTGGCCTGCGCGAGTTCGCGCCCCTGGCTCACAGGAATGTGCTGGTCGCCCTGCCCGTGCAGCAGCAGCACGCAGGCGCGCGTGTCGGCCAGCGCGCGAGCCACATCCACATGGTCAAGATCGACATCGATGCGGCGGCTGGCCGCAGCAATCACCTGGTCGATGTCCTGTCCGCCATAACGCCACCGCGCATATGAGGCCACGGCCTGTGCCTTCCACCCTTCCGGCTGCAGCGCCATCAGGTGCGGAATCATCGTGCGGATGGCTACGCCGGCATTGGCGAACGACTCCATCGCGACGACGCCGGCAACCTGGTCACCGAGCTTTTCAGCGGTGAACACCGCCGTCGCCGCGCCATAGGACACGCCGAACAGATACAGGGGCCCGGTGACTTCGCCGCGTGCGCGCAGCTCAGCGATCACATCGACCACGTCGTCCGATTCGTAGGTGCCATAGCCGGAGGGTCCAGCCCCGGACTGACCGTGGTTGCGCAGGTCGAGCGTGACCACGCGATAGCCCGATCCGGCCAGCTGCAATGACCACGGCAGCATCGAATCGCCGTTCATCATCCAGCCGTGCAGGAGCACCACGGTGCCACGCGGCGCCTGTGCCCGGAACGGCTGCGGCACCGACAGGCTGAGTCCGGTGTCCAGCGGCAGGCCATTCTCATGCCGCTGCGGCAGATAGCGATAGCGGGCGCCGTAGTCGCCCGGATCGAACACGCGCCAGAAGATCGGCACGCCATCACGGCCCGGCGCGAAACCATGGCGATTGGGAATCCCGGCAATGGCCGCAGCGATGCGCGGCTGGTCAAGCAGCGTCGACACGCCGCCCGGCGCGACCAGGCGGTCGGCGAGCGAGGTGGATGCGGCATTCATCGAGGAAGAGCATGCAGCCAGCCACAGGCCGGCGCACGCCAGCAACAGCAGCAGCAGGCGCTTCATGGGCGATCAGGGAAGAAATGCGACAGCGTGGCAGCCTAGCGGGCACCGCGCTTGCCATCTATCGCGATTCGATGACGGCTTGATGACAGCGCAGCATCGATTCAGCTTGGTGCAGGGCGCCTCCCGCGCCGCGGGTGCAATGAAGGCTGCATCTGCACGTCACCGTCACGTCACTGCCGCTGCCGACACTCCGGGGCTTCCCCCACTCGTGAAGGTCCGGTTTCGATGCCAACGCATGCGCGTATTCCCCGTATCTCGTTGCTTGCCCTGCTGATCGCGCCCACACTGGACGCCCTCGCCGAAGCACCGCAGGGAGAGGGTGACACGACACGTCGCAGCGACGCCCGCACGCTGGACCAGGTCCAGGTGATCGGCCAGGCAACCAGTTACGCCAAGACTGCGGTGCGCACGGAAACACTGAACCGGCAGCTGGTGATGAGCAGCGTCAACGACGCGCTCAACGAAGTGCCCGGCGTGGTCGTCAGCGAGGCCGATGCCACCGGTTCGTCGGTGTGGGGCACGCAGATCAGCATGCGCGGCTTCGTCACCAACCGCGATACGCAGCAGATCGGCACCACCATCGATGGCCTGCCCAATGGTGGCTCGGGCTACGGCGGTGGCTCCCTGGCCAATCGCTACATCGACACCCTGGACCTGGAAACGGTGGAGGTCAGCCAGGGCACGGCTGACATCTCCTCGCGCTCGAACGAGGCGCTGGGCGGCACCCTGAACTTCCTCACCGGCGATCCGCTGCAGGACAGCCGGCTGCGCTTCGTCGTCGGTGCCGGTGACAATGAAGCGCGCAAGTACTACGTGCGCTATGACACCGGCGTGCTTGGCGGCCACACACGTGCTTGGGTCAGTGCATCCTCGGCGCGCGTGCACGATTGGATCGACGGCAGCGGCCGCACCCGCAACGACCATATCGCCGGCAAGTTCGTCACCGAACTGGACCGCTGGACACTCACCGGCTATCTGTCCTACAACGATGCCGACGAACCGGAGTACACCAGCGTTTCGCCACAGGGCTTCGCCACCAATCCGGACCGCGACAACCTGGTCGGCACCCTGACCGGCATTCCCTATCTGGACCAGAACTTCCGTTCCGGTTCCCGTGCCCTGCGCGAGAACACCTTCGGTTACCTGCGCGCGGCCTTTGACGGTGGCAACGGCTTCAAGGCCTCGATGGCGGCCTACGGTCATCGCATGCAGGGTCGCGGCGACTGGCTGCCGCCGTACCTGGCGCAGGTCAGCGACGATGGCAGCGGTCGCCCCGAGTCGGAGTACACCGGCGGCAGCACCGTGTACGGCGGCAGCAACCGGGGCCAGATCTACTTCGTCAATCCCGATGGCAGCGCCGCCCAGCGTCTGGCCACCTGCACGCCGCGGCTGGGCTTCACGGCCGAGTATGATCCGGACTGCTACGCCGGAAATGTGCTCGGCGCCCAGTCCTACCGCCACACCCACTACGACAACGACCGCATGGGCGTCACTGCCGACGTCGAGTGGCGGCAGACCTTCGGCAGCATCGACAACACGGTCCGCGGTGGCCTGTGGGTGGAAAAGCTGGACCGCTCCGCACGCCGCGACTGGCACCGGCTGCTCAACGTCGGGCAGGACATCGCCTTCGATCACCAGCCGTACTGGGTCCAGTTCGAAGACCGGTACAAGGTCGATGAGCAGATGTACTACATCGAGGACGTGGCCCGCTTCGGCCCCTTCAGCGCGCGCCTGGGCGTGAAGCAGTTCTTCGTGGACCAGTCCCGCCGGCGTGTGATCGGCGCCGCCGAGAACGTCACGTCCGATTCAAAGTCCGATCCGCTGCTGTCCACCGGCTTCACCTGGGCACCCGGTGTTCAGGGCATGGAACTGTTCGCAGGCTTCTCGCAGAACTTCGCGGCCATCCCCTCAGGCGTACTGGGCGAGACCGATCCGCAGCGCTTCCGCAACGTCGAGCCGGAGACCGCCGACAACATCGAACTCGGCATGCGCATCAGCCGCTGGCCGTTGACCGCCTCGGTCACCCTGTACAACATCAAGTTCGACAACCGCATCGTCTACCTGCCGGCCGGTTTCGTCAGCGGCATCGATTACCTGGGCGAGACCGACGGCGTCTACGAGAACTTCGGGGGCGTGGAGAGCAATGGCCTGGAAGCGGCGCTCGGATACGGCTGGGACAACGGCTGGCGGATCAACGCGGCCTATACCTACAACCGCTCGAAGTACCTCGGCAGCGGCGATTCCGCGCGTGACGCCCAGCTGGGCATCGTCGATGGCGCCAAGGTGATCGGCCAGCCCGAGCAGATCCTGGTGGTCTCGGCTGACTGGCAGGGCGAGAACTGGAACTTCGGCCTGTCAGGTCGCTACCTGGGAACGCGCTACCTCGATGCCGCCAACGCCAGCAGCCTCCCCTCGGCCACGGTGTTCAATGCCAACATCGGCTTTGATCTGCAGGGCCTGTCGCCACGCCTGAAGGGCATGGGTGCGAACCTGGTGGTGAGCAATCTCACCGACAAGCGGTATCTTGCAGGTGTCGACGGCCGCGACAGCGCCTTCATCGGCGCTCCGCGCACCGTCGGCATCTCCTTCCGCGTGGACCTGTGAGTGAACCCGTGACCGATATCGGCCGTCGCCGACTGTTGCAGGCCGGCCTTGCCGCCGGCCTTTCACCGCTGCTGCCGAGCATCGCCCGGGCCGCCGCGATCGCCCCCGATGCACGCACCCGCAGCCTGCAGGATCTGCAGCACATCGTGGTGTTCATGCAGGAGAACCGCTCGTTCGATCACTACTTCGGTACCCTGCCGGGCGTGCGAGGATTCGGTGATCGTTTCGTGGCCCCGGCCGCCCCCCTGGCGGGCGGTGGCGCTGCGCGCACCCTGTGGCTGCAACCCGATGCCAGCGGCAGCCGGGCGATCGCACCGTTTCCGCTGGATACCGCCGCGCACTTCGGCTACATGCGCGTCGAAGGCACGCCGCACACCTGGCCTGACGCGCAGCGTGCCTGGGACAATGGGCGCATGGGGCAGTGGCCCAAGGCCAAGCAGAATCACTCCATGGGCTACTTCCAGCGCAGCGACCTGCCCTTCCAGTTCGCACTCGCCGATGCCTTCACCGTCTGCGATGCCTATCACTGCGCGATCCAGGCCGGCACCAACCCGAACCGGGTGTTCCTGTGGACCGGCCACAACGATCCCTTTGCCCGCGCCGGCGGCCCGGTGATCGCCAACTCCCACGACAACTTCCCGGAGCACGGCGGCCATCCGGCGTCCTACCAGTGGACCAGCTACGTCGAGCAGCTGCAGCAGGCAGGGGTGTCCTGGCAGATCTACCAGGACATGGCCGACAACTTCACCGACAACCCGCTGGCCGGATTCGAGACCTTCCGGCAGGCGTACCGCGCTGCACCGGGTCACGATCCGCAGCTCCGCGCACGCGGGGTCAGCACGCGCGGGCTGGCACAGCTGCGCCAGGATGTGGTCGACGGGCAGTTGCCACAGGTCAGCTTCATCATCGCCGACGCTGCCGGCAGCGAACATCCCGGCCCCTCCAGCCCGGCGCAGGGCGCGGCCTACACCGCGCGCGTGCTCGACGCGCTGACCGCCGACCCGGAGGTCTGGAGTCGTACCGCCCTGCTGTTGATGTTCGACGAGAACGACGGCTTCTTCGACCACGTGCCGCCGCCCGCCCCGCCTTCACCGCTGGCGGATGGCTGGGCCGGCGCATCGTCGGTCGGCACCGAAGGCGAATACCATCGGCATCCTGCGCCTGGCGACGAGAAGTACGACGCCGCCGAGCTGCGTGGCCGCCCCTATGGACTGGGCCCACGCGTGCCGTTGTATGTGATCTCGCCCTGGAGCCGGGGCGGCTGGGTCGATTCGCAGGTGTATGACCACACCTCGGTCCTGCGTCTGATCGAACGCCGCTTCGGTGTGCCCGCACCGGGCATCTCACCGTGGCGGCGCGCGGTCTGTGGCGATCTGACCCACGCGTTCGATTTCGCCCAGCGCGGTACCCGCCCCTTCGTGCAAGCGTTGCCTGACGTCGATGCGGTGGCCGCGCGCGCGGCGGCCCTGCCGGGCCGGACCGTGCCTGCCCTGCCGGAGGGGTTGCACCCTGCACGCCAGGAAGCCGGGGTAAGACCGGCACGCGCCCTGCCCTATCGGCCGCAGGCCCGGATCACCGCATTGGCCGCCGGAAGCATCGATCTGCAGCTGGCCTGCGAAGGAGCGGCAGCGGTACTGCATGTCTACGACCGGCTGCGCCTGGACGCGATTCCGAGGCGTTACACGCTGGTGCCGGGCACGCCCGTGCAGGCGCGCTGGCCGCTTGCTGCCGATGGCCGCTTCGACCTGTGGCTGCTGGGCCCCAATGGATTCCATCGCCACTTCCGCGGCGATGCCACCTCCCCGATGTTGCTGGCGGAGATGGAGCGCGCCGATGGCCAGCTTCGCCTGCGTCTGCGTAATCCAGGCGATGAGCCCTGCCGGGTCCGCGTGCAGGGAGGCGCCTATGCCGGGCACATGCCGGACCAGACGCTGGACATTGCCGCGCGCTCGGAAACATCACTGGCCTGGGATGCAGCCCCCACCGCAGGGTGGTACGACCTGCATGTCAGCGCAGGAAGCGGTGCGCTGCGCCTGGCAGGGCGCGTCGAGGATGGCCGCCCCGGCACCAGCGATCCGGCGATGGGCAGTGAACCCTTGCGGTTCCAGCACGATTGAGGTCGAGGACGCTCCAGAGAGGGAGATTGCGCTGTTCACCGGACACAGCACGGATTCCCGTGACCGGGTGCAAGCGGATCAGCGCCCCGGAGCTGTACCAGCCCGGCGTGGAACTGCCGCGCGACGAGCGGGGGCAGTGTACCGAACCATTGGGTGATCCGAACAAGTTCTGCCGGTGAGTCCAGTGGCCAGCGCCACCGCACCGCAGAGTCGACAAGTGCACGCGAACTGCTGGAGCAGAAATAGCAAAGCCCTCGCAGGCGAGGGCTTTGAACGCCTTATGAGGCCAGGCAATCAAGCGAGAGCTTCGAACAAATTCTTGAACAGATTTACAACTTCACCGCCCTGACTCCAAATGAACCAAATCGCAGCGACCAATGAAACACCATGCACATCGCGCTTCTTTACTCGGAAGACGTAATAAGCCTCGGACACTGCATTCTTGGAGTCTTCGGACTCAGCTGTTTCGCCCTGTCTCATGATAGCTCTCCTTAGCGCCAGAAGACTTGAGCATAGCCTGCCTGCAACACCAGCGCACAGGCGGTGGCGACACGCGTGCGGGTTGTGCCGTGGCGCGCTTGATGACCTTGCAGCCAGCAGAGATTGAAGATCGCTCGGCACATTCGGCCGAATGTAGAAGCGGAAGGTGGTACCACGGCCCAGGTAGTGCGCTATTCGCATGACAGGGTGTCCAAGCAAGTGTCCAAGGCCGCAAAAAGAAAAACGCCCGCAGATCGAGGATCTGCAGGCGCTTCTGTGTATCTGGCGGAGTGAGAGGGATTCGAACCCTCGATAGAGCTTTTGACCCTATACTCCCTTAGCAGGGGAGCCCCTTCGGCCACTCGGGCATCACTCCGGGGATTTCACCGCGGGGGTGCGTCGCACCTCAGCGGGGCGTGAATCATAACGTTAATCACGCGCGAAGGTAAAGCCTTATTCCGCAGAATTTTCACCACCGGCGCTGCCGGCTTCGTCACCACGCTGGATGCGCTGGTAGATCTCTTCGCGATGCACAGCGACGTCCTTCGGCGCAGTGATGCCGATACGTACCTGGTTACCCTTGACGCCGAGCACGGTGACGCTCACCGAGTCACCGATCATCAAGGTTTCGCCGACGCGGCGAGTCAGGATCAACATTTTTGTAAGTCTCCATGGAACCGTGTGGAAGGGTATCCCCCACCGGCTTGACGCTTCGTCAAGAAGCGCTACCACGACAAAGGGAAAAGATTCGCAATGGTACCGTCAGCCGTCCCGCTCCTACAAGAAGGGGGACGGCAGGCTTCATCACAGGCGGGGGCTGACCCATTCGACGACGGCAGCCAGTGCAGTGGCAAGGGCGGGCCCGTCCTCGCCACCACCCTGGGCGAGGTCCGGGCGTCCGCCGCCCTTGCCCCCGATCTGACCGGCGATATGCGACAACAGTTCCCCGGCCTTGACCCGGCCCGTTGCACTGCCGTTCACGCCGGCGACCAGGGCGGCCTTGCCGTCCTGGGCACCTGCCAGCACGATCACCGCGTCTCCCAGCTGCTGCTTCAGGCGGTCCACGGCATCGCGCAGCGCCTTGGCGTCGAAGCCCTCCAGGCGGGCCGCCAGCACCTTCACGCCCGCGACCTCGACCGCCTGGCTGGAAAGGTCGGCGGTCGCACCCGCGGCAACCTTGGCCTTCACCGCTTCCAGTTCACGTTCCAGCTGCTTCTGGCGCTGGCCAAGCGCCCGGATCTTCTCGACCACGTCGGCAGCACTGCCACCCAGCAGCTCGGCCGCCTCGGACAACCGCGCCTCTTCGGCATCGACGTAATCCAGGGCGCCCTGACCGGTGACCGCTTCGATGCGACGCACGCCCGCGGAGACACCGCCTTCCGAGGTGATCTTGAACAGGCCGATATCACCGGTGCGCTTGACGTGGGTGCCACCACACAGTTCGGTGGAATAGTCGCCCATTTTCAGTACCCGGACCTGTTCGCCGTACTTCTCTCCGAACAGTGCCATTGCGCCGAAATCGAGTGCTTCCTGCATGCCCATGGAGTGCACTTCGGCAACATTGTTGGCACGCACCTGCTGATTGACCTTGCGCTCGATCACGGCCAGTTCTTCGGCACTGATCGGCTGGAAATGCGAGAAATCGAAACGCAGGCGGTCCGGCGCCACCAGCGAGCCCTTCTGCTGCACGTGCGTACCCAGCACTTCGCGCAGGGCCGCGTGCAGCAGGTGGGTGGCCGAGTGGTTGAGGATGGTGGCGCCGCGGCGCTCACCGTCGACCTCGCCAGCCAGCACATCGCCCACCTTCAGGTCGCCTTCGGTCAGGGTACCGACATGGCCGTGGAACTGGCCCGCGAACTTCTGGGTGTCTTCCACCGCCAGGCGCACGCCGTTGCCGGTCATTACGCCGGTATCGCCGACCTGGCCGCCGGACTCGGCATAGAACGGCGTCTGGTTGGTGATGACGATGACGGCATCGCCGGCACTGGCCGACTGCACCGGACGCCCCTCCTTGAGCAGCGCCAGCACGGTCAGGTCACCGGCCTGCAGGCGGTCGTAGCCCAGGAACACGGTCGGGGTGAGCGTCGCCACCAGCTCGGCCGGCAGGGTCACGCCACCGCCGAACTTGCCCGCGGCACGCGCGGTCTCGCGCTGCTGTTCCATTGCCGCATCGAACCCGGCGATATCGACCGTCAGGTCACGCTCGCGGGCGATGTCCTGGGTCAGGTCCAGGGGGAAGCCATAGGTGTCGTAAAGGCGGAAGGCGTCACCTCCCGGGATCACGCCATTGCCGGCCCTCGCCGCAACGTCTTCGAAGATTTTCATGCCGGCGTCGAGCGTCTCGGCGAACCGCTCCTCCTCAGCCTGCAGCGCGCGGGTCACGGTGTCCGCTGCCGCCGGCAGCTCCGGATAGGCCTCGCCCATCTGTGCAACCAGCGTCGGCACCAGCTTGCTGAAGAACGGCTGGCGCACACCCAGCATCCAACCATGACGCAGGGCGCGGCGGATGATACGGCGCAGCACATAGCCCCGTCCTTCGTTGGAAGGCAGGACGCCATCGACGATCAGGAACGAGCAGGCGCGGATGTGGTCGGCAATCACGCGCAGCGACTTGTTCTCCAGGTCGGAGGTACCGGTCAGCTCGGCGGCCTTGCGGATCAGAGCCTGGAACAGGTCGATCTCGTAGTTCGTGTGGACATGCTGCAGGATCGCCGCAAGACGTTCCAGGCCCATGCCGGTGTCCACGCACGGCGCCGGCAGCGGCACCAGAGTGCCGTCCGGCTGGCGGTCGAACTGCATGAACACCAGATTCCAGATCTCGATGAAGCGGTCGCCATCCTCATCCGGCGACCCCGGAGGACCGCCGGCAATGTGGTCGCCGTGGTCGTAGAAAATCTCGGTGCACGGACCACACGGGCCGGTGTCGGCCATCTGCCAGAAGTTGTCCGACGCGAACGGCGCGCCCTTGTTGTCGCCGATCCGCACGATGCGCTCTTCCGGCACCCCCACCATGTCGCGCCACAGTTCGTAGGCTTCGTCGTCGGTCTGGTAGACAGTCACCAGCAGGCGATCGGCCGGCAGCTTCCAGACCTGGGTCAGCAGCTCCCACGCCCACGCAATCGCGTCCTTCTTGAAGTAGTCACCAAACGACCAGTTGCCCAGCATTTCAAAGAAAGTGTGATGGCGGGCGGTGTAGCCAACCTGGTCAAGATCGTTGTGCTTGCCACCCGCGCGCAGGCAGCGCTGGACATCGGCCGCGCGCACGTAGCTGCGCTTCTCGGCACCGAGGAACACGTCCTTGAACTGCACCATGCCGGAGTTGGTGAACAGCAGGGTCGGATCGTTGCCAGGCACCAGCGGTGCCGACGGCACGATGGTATGGCCTTTGCCCTTGAAGAATTCAAGGAAATCGCTGCGGATCTGGGAGGTCGTGAATTTGGCGGGTGCGTTCATTGGGGGCTGGCAGTCTGCGGGCCGGCGGACCCGGACCACCGGCCGCCTGGGCCAGGGTCGCGACGGACCGCCGAAAACCTAAAGGGTATCAGGCCCGGCGCCGCCAGTCTCAATCGTCAGGGTCGTAGCGGGTCGCACGGCGGATGCTGTCACCGTCGAAGCCCCGCCGCGCCAGCAGATCCGCCGCTTTGCGGCGCTGCGCCAGGTCCTGTGGGCCGGCCTCGCCAAAGCGGCGGCGGACCAGATCACGGGCGTTCTCCTGCCAGTCGCCCTCGTAGCTGTCCATCGCTGCGGCAATCGCGGCACTGTCCAGCCCATGGGTCCCCAGTTCGGCACGCACATGGATGGGGCCGTAACCGGTGTTGGCCCGCATGCGCACCAGGTTCTCGGCAAACCGGGTGTCGTCCTGCCACCCCGCCTCGGTCAGCTTGGCGACCGCTGCCTGCGCGGCTTCGTCTTCGATACCCCGCGCAGTCAGTTTGCGGGTCAATTCCTTGCGTGAATGCTCCCGGCGGACCAGCAGGCCCAGTGCCCGCTGCACCGGAGTCTGCTCGCGAGGCCGGCGCTTTCGGCCTGTCGAGGTAGGTTCGTCGCTGTCGGACATCAATCCCTCCAGGGGTGGCGCCGTCCCTGGCACCCTGCCCATCCTGGGCGGTTCGAACCTGCGGGGTAGAGCGACGTCACTGACGGCGTCACCCTACCCCACAGCAAGACTTACTCGTCGTCGCCTTCGTCGTCGCCGTCCTCACGGACGGCCTCGGACGGCTGGAATTTCTCGCGCAGCTCGGCTTCGAGCTTGGCGGCGACGGTCGGGTTGTCACGCAGATAACCGCGGGCGTTGTCCTTGCCCTGGCCGATGCGCTCTTCGCCATAGCTGTACCAGGCACCGGCCTTCTCGACCAGCTTGGCATCCACGCCCATGTCGATCAGTTCACCTTCACGGCTGATGCCTTCGCCATACAGGATCTCGGTGATTACCTGCTTGAACGGCGGGGCCAGCTTGTTCTTGACGACCTTGATCTTGGTCTGGTTACCGATGATCTCATCGCCCTTTTTGATCGCACCGATGCGGCGGATGTCCAGACGGACCGAGGCATAGAACTTCAGCGCGTTGCCACCCGTGGTGGTCTCCGGGCTCTGGCCCGGCATCATCACGCCGATCTTCATGCGCAGCTGGTTGATGAAGATCACCAGCGTGTTCGAGCGCTTGATGTTGCCGGTCAGCTTACGCAGCGCCTGGCTCATCAGGCGGGCCTGCAGACCCGGCAACTGGTCGCCCATCTCGCCCTCGATTTCGGCCTTCGGGGTCAATGCCGCGACCGAGTCGATCACCAGGATGTCCACCGAGCCGGAACGGACCAGCATGTCGGCGATTTCCAATGCCTGTTCACCGGTATCGGGCTGCGACAGCAGCAGGTCGTCCACGTTCACGCCAAGCTTGGCGGCATAGATCGGGTCGAGAGCGTGCTCGGCATCGATGAAGGCAGCGGTGCCTCCCATCTTCTGGCATTCGGCGATGGCCTGCAGCGTCAGCGTGGTCTTGCCCGAGGACTCCGGTCCATAGATTTCCACCACGCGGCCCTTCGGCAGACCCCCGATGCCCAATGCGATGTCGAGCATCAGCGAACCGGTCGGGATGGCTTCGACGGGCTCGACCACACGGTCGCCCATGCGCATCACCGAGCCCTTGCCGAACTGCTTTTCGATCTGGCCCAGAGCAGCAGCCAATGCGCGCTTCTTGTTCTCGTCCATCGTATTGGTCCTTGCAGAGGTCATTTCGTTGGGGGTGCTGTCTTTGGGGGTCTTCTTTGCCATGGGTTCACTTTAAGGCGGACGTATCGCACAGGCTGAGATTCTGCCCGGCGCTTTGAAAAGAATTATCGGACATCCGTACCAACCTCGGTGGAACCAGAGAATCGCCACAAAAGACCGCGGGGTAACGCACCTTCGAACGCTTCAGCGATTCGGCCGCAACAGGCCGCAGTACAGGCCTTCAATCGAGAAGTCCTGGTCGGGAAGCACTTCGATCGGCTTGTAATCGGGGTTCCGGGGCAACAGCCGGATACGGTCCTTCGCGATCTTCAGCAGCTTGACGGTGATCTCATCATCGATGCGCGCCACCACGATCTGCCCCGAATGGGCGTCGCGGGTGCGGTGCACGCCGATCAGGTCACCATCGAAGATGCCTTCGTCGATCATCGAGTCACCCTGCACCTTCAGCAGGTAATCCGGCGCGGGCGAAAAGAACACCCGGTCCAGCACCACGAAATCGTCCGAGCCGATATCCGCGCCGATAGGGAGGCCGGCGGCGACCCGCCCCAGTACTGGCAGCCGCAGCACGCTCTCGGGCAGCCCGGGCTCGGCCAGGGTCTCCACGGGGGGAGCCTGCACCAGGCGGATGCCCCGCGCCTGGCCGGGAATGCGGCGGATCGCTCCCGCCTGCTCCAGCGCCTCCAGGTGGTACTGGGCCGCGCGTACGCCCTTGAAGCCGAACGCACGTGCGATTTCAGTCTGCGACGGCGGCGCGCCTTCGCTCTCGATACGCTCGGCGATCAACTGCAGGATCGCCTGCTGGGTGTCGGTCAGGTCCATGGTTAGTAGTATTACTACTAACTGCGGGAACTGCAAGTGCCGGACACGACAAGGCGAAGCGTGCCGGGCGATACCGCAGCGAACGACACTCAGTCGTGCCTGCCACTTCTCCAGATGGAGAACAGGATCCAGACGCCGCAGATACCGGCCCCGACGAATCCGGAAACCCCGAGCGCCAGCAGCCAGCGGCTGGAGACCCCACCGACGCTGTGCATGACGATCGATGAGCCGATGATCAGCGCTGCAGTCACGATGCCCATCACCATGCGATTGGCCGCACGGTTCACCTGCTCGCCAAAGCCCTGCAGCGCACTGGTCTCGACCTTCAGCTGCAGGCGCCCGCGGCGCGCCGCCTGCACCAGCTTGCGCAGATCGCGCGGCAGATCGCCGGCGAAGTCGATCATTCCCAACAGGCTGCGCCGGCCGCGTTTGAGCAATGCCCGCGGCGCGTAGCGCTGCAGTACCACCCGCTCCAGGAAGGGGCGTGCGGCACTGGCCATGTCGAAGTCCGGGTCGAGCTGCCGGCCCATGCCTTCCAGGGTGAGGAACGCCTTGATCATCAGTGCGAGGTCGGCCGGCAGGGTCAGGCTGTAGCTGCGCAGCAACTGGGTGATGTCGCCCAGCATCAGGCCGATGCGCAGATCCTTCAGCGGCACGCCACGGTACTGGTCGACGAACTGGCTGATGTCGTGCTGCAGCCGGTTCTCATGCACCTCCACGCCCCCGGCCCAGTCCAGCAGGACGTCGGCCACCCCCTGCGGGTCCTGTTCGACCAGCCCGTGCAGCAGTTGCGCAACCTGGAAGCGACGCACTTCGGACAGTGCCCCGACCATGCCGAAGTCGATCACGCCGATGCGGCCGTCACGCAGATAGATGATGTTGCCCGGGTGTGGATCGGCGTGGAAGCTGCCGTCCTCGAGCACCATCTTCAATACGATGTTGGCACCGCGCCGCGCCAGTTCGCGACGGTCCAGCCCTGCTGCGTCCACGCCGGCAAGATCGCGGCCCGGAATGCCGTCCACGAAGTCCTGCACGTTCAGGCTTTCGCAGGTCCACTGCCAATGCACGCCGGGAACAAGGATGTCGTCGCGACCTTCAAAGTTGCGTGCGATGCGCTCCGCGTTGCGGCATTCGGCCGCGAAATCGAGTTCGCGCCGCAGCGATACGGTGAACTGCTGCACCACCTCTGCCGGCCGGTAACGGCGCAGATCCGGAAGACGCGCCTCGACGATTTCGGCCAGCCGTGCCAGCAGGCGCAGGTCGGCTTCGACCACGTCACGGATGCCGGGACGACGCACCTTCAGCACCACTTCGCGGCCGTCCAGCAGGCGCGCGCGATGGGCCTGCGCCAGCGAGGCCGCCGCCATCGGTGTTTCGTCGAGGAAGGCGAATACCTGCTGCGGAGGAGCGCCCAGATCGGCCTCCAGCTGCGCGCGGATCTGCGCATACGGAAGGGCCGGTACCGCATTCTGGAGTTCGGAAAGCTCGGCGATCCACTCCGGCGGCAGCAGATCGACACGGGTCGCCAGCACCTGTCCGAGTTTGACGAACGTCGGACCGAGGTCCTGCAGGGCGCTGCGCACCCGCACCGGCGCGGTCATCCGCAGCAGATGCTGGCGGTCCTCATTCCAGTGCAGCAGGCGCCCGGCACGCTCCAGCACCGTGGCCAGGCCGATCCGGCGCACCACGTCGCCGAAGCCATAACGGATCAGGACCGCTGCAATTTCCTGCAGCCTCCCCAGGTCACGGACGGTGCCCAGCGTTTCCCACATCATGCGTGCTCCGGACGATTACCGCAGCAGCATGTCACAGCTGGGCGTCGATACCGTGCAATGCCGCAGCGACGGTTTGCCTGCGGATGGCTTCGCGGTCGCCATCGAACTGGAACAGTTCCGCCCGGGCGTATCCGCCACGGCGCTTCCAGCCGATCCAGACGCTGCCGACCGGCTTGTCCGGACTGCCGCCGCCAGGCCCGGCAATGCCGGTAACCGCCACCGCGATGCCGGCACCGGAGTTGATCAGGGCGCCGGACACCATCTCCAGCACCGTTTCGCGGCTCACCGCACCGAACTGCTCCAGCGTCTGCGCACGTACCCCCAGCAGGCGCTGCTTGGCTTCGTAGCTGTAGACCACCATGCCGCAGTCGAAGAACGCCGAGGAACCGGCGATGTCGGTCATGGTCTTGGCGATCCAGCCGCCACTGCAGCTTTCAGCCGTCACAAGCTGCAGCGAGGCCTGCTGCAGGCGCTGCCCGAGTGCGGCAGCCTGGGCGTTGAGGTCGGCGTCGGTAGGGATGGACATCGAGATGACAGTGGGGTGAAGAACCCGCCTGTTGTACCGCAGATCGCAGACGCGTGTCGCGTCCCGGCCGGTACGCGCCCGACTAGGCAGCGGCGCGTACCGGGATTGTCCGGCGCTATCTCACCATTCCGGCAGCTTTTCCGGCAGCAGGGCGCGGATCGGCCCGCCATCAATGCTGGCCGCAAGCTTTTCGGCTTCGGCAATCGGAAGGTCGACCTGCAGCAGCCAGCCCTCCTCGTCTGCCTGCTCGCTGCGGATCACTTCCAGCTGATGCAGGCGCGCGCGCAGGCGGCCAGCATCCGGCGGCAGGCGCAGCTCCCCGGTCACATGCTGCAACCCCAGGCGCTTGCCCAGCACCGCCTGCAACAGCTCCAGGCCCTGCCCGTCACGCGCGGAGATCCAGACCCGCTCGCGGCGCGACTCGTCCGGCACGCCATCCTGACCATCGTGGCGCACTTCGGCGCCCTCGATACGGTCGATCTTGTTGAACACCAGCAGCTGCGGCAGATCACCCGCACCGACCGCAGCCAGCACCTCGTCAACCTGGGCGATGCGCTCCTCGCGGTGCGGATCGGCCGCATCGACCACGTGCAGCAGGAAATCGGCCTCGCGGGCCTCGGACAGGGTCGAACGGAACGCGGCCACCAGGTCGTGCGGCAGGTCGCGGACGAAGCCGACGGTGTCGGCCAGCACGACGTTGCCACCCGGCACAGCGATGCGGCGCACCGTCGGGTCCAGGGTCGCGAACAGCTGGTCGGCCGCATAGGCCTCGGCACCGGTCATCGCGTTGAACAGGGTCGACTTGCCGGCATTGGTGTAACCCACCAGGGCCACACGTGGCAGTTCGCTGCGCACGCGCGCACGGCGCATCTGGGTGCGCTGGACTTCGACCTTCTCCAGCCGCTTCTGCAACTGCTCCACCCGCTTCTGCAGCAGACGGCGGTCGGTTTCCAGCTGGGTTTCACCCGGGCCGCGCAGGCCGATCGAACCACCGCGCTGGCGCTCCAGATGGGTCCAGCCGCGCACCAGCCGCGTCGCAAGGTGACGCAGCTGCGCCAGCTCGACCTGCAGCTTGCCTTCGTGGCTGTGAGCGCGCTGCGCGAAGATGTCCAGGATCAGCCCGGTACGGTCGATCACCCGGCGCTCCAGAAAGCGTTCCAGGTTGCGTTCCTGGCCGGGGCTCAGCGCATGGTTGACCAGCACCAGATCGGCGCCGGTGGCGTCGGCTGCTGCCTTGATCTCATCCAGCTTGCCGCTGCCGATCAGGGTCGAGGGATTGGGACGGTCCAGGCGCGCGGTGATCGTGGCAGCGATGCTGGCCCCTGCCGAGCGGGCCAGATCACCGAACTCTTCCAGCACGTCGTCTTCCAGCTTGCCGAAGTGCGGCTGGATCAGCAGGGCATGTTCACCCTTTTTCGAGCGGTCAAACATTCACCGCTCCGGTCTTACTCGTCTGCTTCATCACCTGCCTGACCACCTTCACCCGACTGCACATAACCACCGCCCGGCCCAACCTTCACATTGCGTGCCGGCACCACGGTGGAGATCGCATGCTTGTAGACCATCTGGCTGACCGTATTGCGCAGCAGGACCACGAACTGATCGAACGACTCGATCGTGCCCTGCAGCTTGATGCCGTTGACCAGGTACACCGAAACCGGCACGCGCTCGCGCCGCAGTGCATTCAAGAAAGGATCCTGCAGCGATTGCCCCTTGGACATTGCTCACTCCTGATTATTGTTCTTATTGGGTTGCCGGCGGCCGCCGCGGCCCCCGAGCCGCCCGCCGGACAGTGATGTTACACGGCTGGCGGCGGTTCAGCGTGCGACGAAGGTCGACACCGCGTCGGCCATCCGCTCGTGGTCGATATGGGGGTCGAACCAGCGCGCGTCAAGCTCACCGCGCAGCCAGGTCAGCTGCCGCTTGGCCAGCTGGCGGGTGGCGAAGATCGCCTTGTCGCGGAAGCCGCCGGCATCGATCCGGCCGTCCAGATGCTCCCAAGCCTGGCGGTAGCCGACCGCACGCACCGCCGGCAGGTCCAGCGGTGCCGCGACAGCGGCCATTTCCGGCATCGCGCGCAGATCGCGCACTTCGTCGAGGAAGCCCTGGGCCAGCATGGCATCGAAGCGGGCCTCGATCCGCCGGTGCAGGATTGCCCGGTCGTGCGGCGCCAGGACCAGCTTCAGGGTGCGTACCGGCAGCGGCGCCACGCCGGGCCGGCGCTGCCACTCGCTGATCGGCGTTCCCGTCAGCCGATAGACCTCCAGCGCCCGCTGGATCCGCTGTGGGTCTGTCGCATGGATGCGGGCAGCAGCGGCGGGGTCCACCTTCGCCAGTTCGGCATGCAACGCGGCCCAACCGCGCTCGGCGGCCTCGGCTGCCAGCGTGGCGCGCAGGGCCGGGTCGGCCTCCGGCATGGGCGACAGTCCCTGCAGCAGGGCGCGGAAGTACAGGCCGGTGCCCCCGGCCAGGATCGGCATCCGTCCACGCGCAACGATGTCGGCGACGACGCGGCCGGCGTCGGCGGCGAACTCCGCCGCTGAGTAGGTCTGCCACGGATCACGCAGGTCCAGCAGGTGATGCGGCGCCTGTGCGCGCTCGGAAACGTCGGGCTTGGCCGAACCGATATCCAGATGGCGATAGACCAGCGCCGAGTCAACGCTGACGATCTCGCCATCCAGCTGCCGAGCCAGGGCGATCGCGGTGGCCGTCTTGCCACTGGCGGTCGGCCCCATCACGGCAATCGCCAGCGGCCGCCGGTCAACCCCCATCAGTCTTCGTCCGGCCAGCTGATCGTCGGCCGGGTGTCATCGCGTGGCGCCGGCACGGCGTCCACCGCCTGCCAGATCTTCAGTGCATCGACGGTGGCGGCGACGTCATGCACACGCACGATACGCGCACCGCGCTGCACGGCAATCAGGTGCGCGGCCACCGACGCCGCCACCCGCTCGGCCGGCGCGTCACGCCCGGTCAGCTCGCCAAGGCTGCGCTTGCGCGACAGGCCCGCCAGCATCGGCACACCCAGTTCCAGAAAACGCTCCGAACGCGCCAACAGGGTCATGTTGTGCGCGGTGTTCTTGCCGAAGCCGAAACCCGGATCGATGACCAGGTGCTTCTTCGCGATGCCGGCCATCTCGGCGGCGAACAGGCGCTGCACGAGAAACCCGTGGACTTCGGCAACGACGTCGTCGTAGTGCGGATCGGCCTGCATGTTGCCCGGCTCGCCCTGCATGTGCATCAGCACCACCGGCACGTTGGCCGCAGCGGCCGCTTCCAGCGCGCCGTCCTGGCGCAGGCCGAAGATGTCGTTGATCATGCCGGCGCCGGCGGCCACCGCCGCGCGCATCACCTCAGGCTTGAAGGTATCGATGCTGATCGGCACGGAGGTACGCGCTGCAAGCTGCTCGATGACCGGAACGATGCGGCGGAGCTCTTCCTCCACCGATACCGGTACAGCGCCGGGACGGGTCGATTCACCCCCGATGTCGAGCAGGTCGGCGCCCTCTTCCACCAGCTTCAGGCCATGCGCGACTGCGGCCTCCGTGGTGTCATGGTGCCCCCCGTCAGAGAACGAATCCGGGGTGACGTTGACGATGCCCATGACCCGGGCACGGTCCAGGCGCAGGATGCGACCGGCGCAGTCGAGCTGGGGCGAGGTATCGAACATGGGCAATCCTGCAGGGACAACGGCGGGTAGTTTAGTTCGGCAGGGCTGCGCCCTGCACCCGCAGAGGCCAGGGCGACAACAACAGCCAGAGCAACAGCTGGTTTGCTGATGAAAGGCGGGGCCGGTCCGGTTGCAGGGCGTCAGCCCTGCCGAAACCCCTCAACGGCGGCGGCGCTTGCGGTCCACGTACAGGGTCCTGGCAATGCTCAGGACGATGCCGATCGCAATACCCACCACGCAGCCCAGCAGCAGATTGTCGGCCCCCAGGCCCACACCCACGCCGACCACGGTGGCGATGACCATCTCGACGGTGTGGGAAATCGGTTCGGGCTTCGGGGCGGACATGCGGGCTCCAGCGTCAGATCGGTTCTTCGGGGTGGGCCGAGGGCCCGGAAACGACGAAGCCGGGTTGCCCCGGCCTCGTCTGATGTCACGTGCGGCGGGGCCGTCAGTGCGATTCGGCCGGACCGGCGATCGGCGGCAGCGGACGGGCATCACCGCCCTTGTCGTTGCTGCCACCGTCCTTGTTCGACTTGTTCCAGCCCGCCGGCGGCGGCGGCTCGCGACCTTCCATGATGGCGTCGATCTGCGGCGCGTCGATGGTCTCGTACTGCAGCAGCAGCTGCGACATCGTGTGCAGCTTGTCGATGTTGTCGGTCAGCAGCTGGGTGGTGCGGGCGTAGGCCTTGTCGAGGATGTTGCGCACTTCCTCGTCGATGCGGCGCGCGGTGTCGTTGGACACGCTCTTGTGCTGCGTCACCGAGCGGCCCAGGAAGACTTCGTCGTCCTCCTCGCCATAGGCGATCGGACCGAGTTCTTCGGACAGGCCCCACTTGGTGACCATGTTGCGGGCCATCTTGGTGGCGCGCTCGATGTCGTTGGACGCACCCGTGGTGACCTTGTCGGTGCCGAAGATCAGCTCTTCGGCGACGCGGCCGCCGTACAGCGAGCACAGCTGCGACTGGATAGCCACGCGGTTCATCGAGTACTTGTCGCCCTCAGGCAGGTACATGGTCACACCCAGGGCGCGGCCGCGCGGAATGATCGTGACCTTGTAGACCGGGTCGTGCTCGGGCACCAAGCGGCCGACGATGGCATGGCCGGCTTCGTGGTAGGCGGTGAGGGTCTTCTCCTCCTCGCTCATGGCCATCGAACGGCGCTCGGCACCCATCAGGATCTTGTCACGGGCACGGTCGAAGTGGTCCATGCGGACTTCCTTCTCGTTGCCACGCGCAGCAAACAAGGCTGCCTCGTTGCAGAGGTTGGCCAGGTCCGCGCCGGAGAAGCCCGGGGTACCGCGTGCGATCACCAGCGGCTCGACGTCGTCGGCCAGCGGCAGCTTGCGCATGTGCACCTTCAGGATGTGCTCGCGGCCCTTCACGTCGGGCAGACCGACCACCACCTGGCGATCGAAGCGACCCGGGCGCAGCAGCGCCGGGTCCAGCACGTCCGGACGGTTGGTCGCGGCGATCACGATCACGCCTTCGCCACCCTCGAAGCCATCCATCTCGACCAGCAGCTGGTTCAGGGTCTGCTCGCGCTCGTCGTGACCGCCGCCCAGGCCGGCACCACGGTGACGGCCGACGGCATCGATCTCGTCGATGAAGATGATGCACGGGGCGTGCTTCTTGGCCTGCTCGAACATGTCACGCACGCGGCTGGCGCCGACACCGACGAACATTTCCACGAAGTCCGAACCGGAGATCGAGAAGAACGGCACCTTCGCCTCACCGGCGATGGCCTTGGCCAGCAGCGTCTTGCCGGTACCCGGCGGGCCGACCATCAGCACGCCACGCGGAATCTTGCCGCCCAGCTTGGTGAACTTGGACGGGTCGCGCAGGAAGTCGACCAGTTCGCCCACTTCCTCCTTGGCCTCGTCGCAGCCGGCGACATCGGCGAAGGTGACCTTGATCTGGTCCTCGCCCTGCAGCTTGGCGCGCGATTTGCCGAAGGACATCGCGCCCTTGGCGCCGCCGCCGCCGCCCTGCATCTGGCGCATGATGAACAGCCAGAAGCCGATGATCAGGATGACCGGCAGGAAATTCATCAGGATCGCGCCCAGGGAGATGCCGCTGGAGGGCTCCTCCTGCACGATCTCGACGTTCTTGGTGCGCAGCACGTTGATCAGGTCGCGATCGAACGGCGCGGTGATGGTGGACGACTGTCCACCCCGGGTGGTGTAGGTGATCTGGCTGGTGCCGCCGCGCATGTCGCCGCCGAAGGCGACCTTCTGCACGTTGCCGCTGTCCACCTGGTCCAGGAACTGCGAATAGGACGCACCCTGCGCACCGGCCCCGGAGGACTTGGGCGAGAAGCTCTGGAAGACCACCATCAGCACGACGGCGACGACCACCCATAGCAGGAGGTTCTTGGTCAAGTCGTTCATCCTCATTGGCTCCGGTGTTCCTCTTAGTGCGGGCGTTGCGTTGGGGTTGAAACTTACGTTGCGAGCTTACTTCATGTGGGCGCGTTTGCCCTGACCCAAGGCGTACACCTCGGGAGAGCGTTTGCGCGACGCTTCCGGCTTGCGGATGGAGACCTTGTCGTAGCGACGGCGCATTTCACGCACGTAGTCGTCAAAGCCCACACCCTGGAACAGCTTGATCAGGAACGCCCCGCCGGTCTTCAGGTGGTTGTCGGCGAAGTCCAGCGCCAGCTCCGCCAGATGCATCATCCGCGGCTGGTCGACCGCGTCCATGCCACTTTTATTGGGGGCCATGTCCGACAGCACAAGGTCCACCGGCTCGTCCCCGAGCATGGCTTCGAACTGAGATAGGACGGCTTCTTCCCTGAAGTCACCGTGAAGGAACTCCACACCCGCCAGCGGCGGCATGTCCAGGATGTCCAGCGCCAGCACGCGGCCGGTATCGCCCATCTGTCTCCGAACCTGCTGAGACCACCCGCCAGGGGCGGCACCAAGGTCCACCACGACCATGTTCCGCTTCAGCAGGCGGTCACGTTCAAGCAACTCTTCAAGCTTGTAGGCCGCCCGCGAGCGCATGCCTTCGGCCTGCGCCTTCTTCACGAAGGGGTCGGAGAAGTGTTCCTTGAGCCAGCGCTGGCTGCTTTTGCTGCGGGTTGCCATTGGAAATAGGGGCTGATGGGGCCGTCATGATACCCTGATCCCCCCATTCAACCGTCTTTTCCTGCATGTCCATCGCCCTGACCGCCTCCCAGACCCGTTTCCTGCGCGGCCAAGCCCACGACCTGAAGGCCCTGCTGCAGACCGGCGGCAAGGGAGTGACCCCGGCCTTCATCGCGGAGCTGAACGAAGTGCTGGAGCGCCACGAGCTGGTCAAGGTCAAGGTCGCAGCCGAGGACCGCGAGGCCCGGGACGCGATGATCGGCGAGATCGTCGAAGCCACCGACAGTGCGCTGGTGCAGCGCATCGGTCACGTTGCCGTGCTGTATCGCCCGAGCAGGGAGCAGCGCCAGATCGTGCTGCCACGCGGCTGATCGCGCTACCGCCATGCAGCTGAACCACGAGCCGCCCGATTACGCCTACAGCCTGCGCGCTGCCGATGGCCGCTCGGCCAAGGTCAATGACACGGTGCTGGCCAGCAGCTTTCTGCTGACGCCGGACCAGCTGGTCGAACATTGGCCTGTCGCCGATGCGGCGGCGCTGACGGTGGCCGACCTGGAACCGGTGCTGGCACTGAGTCCTGCATTGATCGTGCTGGGAACCGGCGAGCGGCAGGTGTTTCCGTCGGCTGCGGTCATGGCCGCCTGCCTGTCGCGCGGGATCGGCCTGGAAGTGATGAACAACCCTGCCGCGGCGCGCACCTTCAACATCCTTGCCGGCGAAGGCCGCAAGGTGGCGGCCGCGTTCATCCTGGAAGGTTGAGGACCACCGCCGGGCATGGCCCGGCGCTACCTTGGTGCACGTACGCCGGGCATGGCCCGGCGCTACCGTACCTGCCTGCGCTAGCGCGCTGGCAGGTACTGCTGCGGATCGACCGGCTTGCCGTTGTAGCGGATTTCAAAGTGCAGCATGTCGCGATTCGCGCCGGTGCGCCCCATCTCGGCAATCTGCTCACCCGCCTTCACGCTCTGTCCCTCGTTGACCAGGCGCTTGCGGTTGTGGCCGTAGGCCGACAGCCACTGGTCGCTGTGCTTGATGATGATCAGCTCGCCATAGCCGACCAGTCCGGCGCCCGAGTACACCACCACACCGTTGGCGGTGGCCTTGACGGCCTGCCCGCTGGTGCCGGCAATGTCGACGCCCTGCTTGGTTGCGTCGCCTGCCACGTAGCGGCCCACGATCGCGCCATCGGCTGGCCAGCGCCAGGCGATGTTGCTCTTCACCGGACCGGCCGGTGCCGTGGCCGGTGCCGTGCTGCCGCCGCTGCGCGGCGCGGTGACCACGGTGGTCGGTGCGCGGCCGCTGCTGGCCCCCGGCGGATACAGGCGGATGACCTGCCCCGGATAGATCGTCGACGGGTTGTCCAGGCTGTTCCACGCGATCAAATCGGCCGGGGTGATGTCGTGGATGCGGGCCAGCGCGTAGATCGTGTCGCCCTTGCGCACGACCACGGTCTGCCCCGGCTTGGCCACCGAAGTCTTGGGCGTAGTGACCGCCGCCCCGCCACCACTGCCATTGGGCCGCACCACCGTGGCAGTGCCACAGGCAGCCAGGCCGGAAACCAGCAGCACCAGCGCGCCGACGCGCACTCCCTTGCTCAGACGATCAGCACTCATGCGAACTTCGACCTCCATACAAGCCAGGCGATCAGCACCACCACCAACGCGGTGGCGATCCAGCCCAGCGGTTCAATCCAGCGACGCAGCGCCGCTTCGGCGCGCGCTCCACCGATGCGGATCACGGCAGCGAGCACATACACGCGCTTGCCGCGTCCGATCAGCATGCTCAGCAGGTACTGCGGCATCGGTACGCCGACGATACCCGATGCCCACGTGAAGACCTTCATCGGGATCGGCATGAAGCCGCCCAGGACCAGGAACGTGAACACCGCCCACGGCGATTCGGCCATCTTCTCCTGCACGGTGGTGATGCCCTGTTCGATTGCCGGCAACATGCCCAGCACTTCGAACAACGGCTTGATCGCCTCGAATGCGAAGTGACCCAGCGCATAGCCGACCACGGCACCGACCATCGAACCGGCCAGGCTGAGGGTCGCGAACCACCAGCCGCGCCGGGGTTGAGCCACGCACATCGGGGCCAGCATCACTTCCGGCATCACCGGAAAGATGATCGCCTCGAAAAAACTCAGCACCGTCAGGTAGGTCGGCGCGCGTTCGTGCGCCGCCCACTTCATCGCCCGCTCGTACAGCGGTCCGAAAATCTTCATGCAACCCTGCTCCGTGGATTCAGTCCAGCATGCCAGACAGCAGCGGCACGAAGGTGACCGGTGCCAGCACGCGCTGTTCGACGCTGCCGTCGGCCCTGCGGTCCAGCTGCACCAGCGACTGTGCACTGGCACCGCCGACCGGCGCCACCAGCCGGCCACCTTCGGCCAGCTGCTCGATCAGTGCGTCGACCAGCGCCGGGGCCGCAGCTGTGACGACGATGGCATCGAACGGGCCGTGCTCGGCCCAGCCGACACGGCCGTCATCGTGCTTGGTGCGGATGTTCATGCCGAGTGCGCGGAACCGCTTGCGGGCCTGCCGCAGCAGGTCGCCGATGCGCTCCACGGTGTAGACCTCCAGACCCAGTGCACCAAGCACGGCGGCCTGGTAGCCGGAGCCCGTCCCCACCTCCAGCACCCGCTTGGGCGCCACCTGCACGACCGCTTCGGTCATCCGGGCCACCACCCAGGGTTGCGAGATGGTCTGGCCGTGGCCGATCGGCAGCGCGGTGTCTTCATAGGCCCGCGAGGCCAGGGCCTCGTCGATGAACAGATGGCGGGGCACCACCCGGATCGCGTTCAGCGTGGACTCGTCGACGATGCCGGCTTCGCGCAGGCGATCGACCAGACGATCGCGGACGCGCTGTGACGTCATGCCGATGCCGACGGCTTCCGGTTGCAGGCGCAGGCGTGGGCTCATGCCGGCTGGTCCAGCGCGGCGCTGAGACCGCCGACCCAGCTGGCCACTTTCTCAAGCGCCTGATAGCGGGTCAGATCCACCTGGATCGGGGTGATCGAGATATGCCCGGTACGCACCGCGTGGAAGTCGGTGCCGGGGCCGGAGTCCTGCTCGCGGCCCGCCGGACCGATCCAGTACACCTCGTTGCCGCGCGGATCCTTCTGCGGGATGCAGCCTTCGGCGCGATGGCGGTTGCCCAGCCGGGTGACTTCGAAACCCTTGACCTCGGTCCACGGCAGGTCGGGCACGTTGACATTGAGGATGGTGTCCGCCGGCAGCGGGTCGGCCTTGAGGCGGGCGACGATTTCCACGGCGGCACGCGCCGCGGTCTCGAAGTGACGGGGATCGTGATTGCGGGTCACCAGGGACACCGCCACCGCGGGCAGGCCGAGGAAGCGCCCCTCCATCGCCGCCGAGACGGTTCCGGAATAGATCACGTCGTCACCCAGGTTGGCGGCGTTGTTGATGCCCGACACGACAATGTCGGGTTCGAACTCCAGCAGGCCGGTCAGCGCCAGATGCACGCAGTCGGTGGGCGTGCCGGCCACCGACACGGTGTAGTGATCGATGCGCTTGAGCCGGATGGGCAGGTCCAGGGTCAGTGAATTGCTGGCGCCTGAGCGATCGCGGTCGGGTGCGACCACCGTCACTTCGTGGCCGGCGTCACGCAGTACCGAGGCAAGCATCCGGATACCTGCGGCGTCGACGCCATCGTCGTTACTGACCAGAATTCGCATCTTCGATTTAACCGCTTGATTTTCCAAGAATTCGATTCCGTCACCGTGCGGTGTTGGCGGGACCGTCGTGCTTCCCTGCGGAAGCCGACGACCCTGCAGGGGCATCGTCTATTGTGCCGCATGCGAGCCGCAGGTCCTACCCTGCCGGCGGTCACGACTGGCCTCGCATTGCGATAGGCAGGCCCGCGTCACCGGTTTACCCTGTGCGCATGTCGCATCCAGAAGACGAAGACCCTGCCGCGCTCTTCCGCGCGGCCATCGGCGAAGTGACGCCGCTGCGCAAAGAGGCCGAACCCGCGCCGGCCGCTGCCCGGCCGAAGCCGCGCGCGCGCATGGCCGAACGCGACGAGGCCGAGGCCGCCGGCGAGTTCGCCCGGCTGTTGCGCGACAGCGCACCGCTGGAAGCCGGGGATGTGGCCAGCTACCGGCGCGACGCCCTTCCACCGCGGCTGTTCCAGCGTCTCAAGCGCGGCCAGTACTCGGTGCAGGACGAGCTGGATCTGCATGGCGCGACCGCAGCGCAGGCCGAGGCCATGCTGCGCCAGTTCCTGCTGGAGGCGCACGCACATGAGTATGGCTGCGTGCGCATCATCCACGGCAAGGGACTGCAGTCCGACGGTGGTGCGCCGGTCCTGAAGAATCTGGTCGACCGGCTGCTGCGCCTGCGCAATGATGTGCTTGCCTTCCATTCGGCGCCGACCAGCCAGGGCGGAACGGGTGCCGTACTGGTGCTGCTGTCCCGGCGCTGATGCAATCCGCTCAGGACTGCGCCGCGTCCTCGACCGGCCCGAGCTCGTGCAGGACCGCGGTGGCGTAGCAGCCCGGCGGCAGCGCGAACGACAGCTCAAGTACATCTTCCGCCAGCCACTGGTGCTGCAGCAGCGCAGGACGCAGGCGCAACGCGCGGCGCTCCTGCTTCAGCCGTGCCTCTTCCAGTCCGGCACGCAGCGCCTTCGATTCCTCGTCGTCGAGCGCGCGCAGTTCGAGCTCGCGGGCGGCGCCGGTACTGCGCAGCTCGCCCTCTCCCCACAACGGCGCGCTGGGATGGATATCGAACCCGGCCAGCCGCGCTGCCAGTGCATCGGTGTAAGGCTCCGGACCAAACACGCTGCGGCTGCCATCCAGCATCCACACCTCACCGTCCAGCGGCTGGTCCCAGACACCCTGCTCCACGCGTGCGGCAAGCACGCGATTGAACAGTGCCGAACGCGCAGCCGACAGCAGCAGCGCGCGCTGGTCCTTGCGCATGCGGCGGCCACCGAACATCGCCAGCGCTGCCGGAACGTTGCCGCCATCGCGGCCGAAACGCTGCTCGCCGAACCAGTTCGGCAAACCACGATCGGCAATCTGCTGCAGGCGTTCGCTGATTGCGACTGCATCGCCGTGTACCTGGCGCAGCACCAGCCTGAAACGATTGCCGGCCAGCGCGCCACGCTGCAGCTTGCGGTTGTGCCAGGTTGCATCGAGCACTTCGATATCATCGCTGGCCAGCAGCGCCAGATCCGGCGCGACGCGCTTGGGCAGATGCACACTGAAGCGCTGGGTGGTGACCGCGTGGCGATCCTTCATCCCGGCATAGCTGACCGCCATCTCCGGCAGGCCGGCCCACTTGGCCAGCACCTTGGCCACATGCACGGTGTTGGCACCGCGCTTGCGGATATGCAGCAGCAGATGCTCGCCCTCGCCCGTGGCCTCAAAGGCCGGCAGCTCGTCGACCTGGAAATCCTCCGGCGTGGTGCGGATGCGCGCCTGCAGCAGCGGCGCACCGAACGCGAGCGGCAGCGGAATCATGCCGCCACCAGCAGGACCACAGCCTGTGCCGCGATGCCTTCACCGCGACCGGTGAAGCCAAGCTTCTCCGACGTGGTGGCCTTCACGCTGACCGCATCCAGTGGCAGCTGCAACAGTGCCGCGATGCGTTCACGCATTGCCAGCGCATGCGGCCCGACCTTCGGTCGTTCACAGATCACGGTGACATCGGTGTTGCCGACGCACCAGCCGCGCTCACGCAGGAGAGCGTCGCAGTGGCGGACGAAGTCGCTGCTGTCGGCCCCCTTCCAGCGATCATCGCTGGGCGGAAAGTGCTGGCCGATGTCGCCCAGCGCCACCGCGCCGAGCATGGCGTCACACAGCGCGTGCAGGATCACGTCGCCATCGCTGTGCGCGAGCACACCGTGGCTGTGCGGCACGCGCACGCCTCCCAGCATGATGTGGTCACCCTCACCAAAGGCGTGGACGTCGTAGCCCTGGCCGATGCGGACGGGCGGGAACGGAGCAGTGCTCATGGATGCAACCCTTGCAGCAGGGCCGTGCGGGCGTTCAGCCGGCGCGGCGGGAAAGTACGAATTCGAAGCGGTCCAGGTCGGCGGGCGTGGTGACCTTGAAGTTGTCCTCGCTGCCTTCAACCAGCAGCGGGCGCTGGCCCTGGCGTTCCATGGCCATGGCTTCGTCGGTGACGTCCACGCCGGACGCAGCGGCGTCGGTCAGCGCGCGGATCAACTGATGGCGGCGGAACAGCTGCGGGGTCAGCGCGCGCCACAGGCGCTCGCGTGGCTCGGTGCCGTCGATGCCACCATCGTCACCGGCCCGCTTCAGGGTGTCGCGTACCGGCGCGGCAAGAATGGCCCCGACCGGATCGGTACGGCCAACCTCCAGCAGGCGGCCCAGGTCGGCCAGCGACAGATTGGGCCGCGCGGCATCGTGCACCAGCACGAACTCATCGGCGCGGACGCTCTCCGGCAGCGCAAGCAGGCCGGCCAGCACGGAGGCGGCGCGGGTCGCCCCGCCCGTGCAGGTCAGCACCGGCTTGCCTGCCCATTCGCTCCAGCCCGGCCAATCCGCGTCATTCTCGCCGATCACCACCATCGCGCCGGCAACGGCCGGGTGGGCCAGCAGTGCCTGCAGGGTGTGGGCCAGCAGCATCTGCCCGCCCGCCTGCAGATACTGCTTGGGCAGTGGCGCACCGAAGCGGGCGCCACGACCGGCAGCGGGAACGACCACCCAGATCGCCGCGCTCATGGCACGTCCGCCGGGTGTTCGCCCGCCTGTTCGGGCATCGGCACCGGCGGCTGCGCCGGACGAACCGGCGCGTCGTCGACCACCCGGTAGAACTTCTCGCCGGGCTTGATCATGCCCAGCTCACTGCGTGCGCGCTCTTCGATGGCGGACTGGCCTTCCTTGAGGTCCTTCACTTCGGCAGCCAGCGCATCATTGCGCTGCTGCAGACCTTCGTTGTCCCGTTCCTGGCCGGCAACCTGGGCTTCGAGCATCATCACTTCCCCCGAATTGCCCGGGCCGAACCAGAAACGGTACTGCAGCCATGCCAGCAGCAGGGCCAGCACCAGCAGCAGCCAGCGCCAATCGCGCATGGCCTCAGCGCTTCAGCGAAACGAACGCGTCACGACCGGCGTAACGCGCGCCGGCACCGAGGGCTTCCTCGATGCGCAGCAGCTGGTTGTACTTGGCCACGCGATCGCTGCGGCACAGCGAGCCGGTCTTGATCTGGGTGGCAGTGGTCGCCACGGCGATGTCGGCGATGGTGGTGTCTTCGGTTTCACCCGAACGGTGCGAGACGACAGCGGCATAACCGGCACGGTCAGCCATGGCAATCGCTTCCAGGGTTTCACTCAGGGTGCCGATCTGGTTGACCTTGATCAGGATGGCATTGGCAGTACCGGAGTCGATGCCCTCCTGGAAGATCTTCGGATTGGTCACGAACAGGTCATCGCCCACCAGCTGCACCTTCTTGCCGATGCGATCGGTCAGCAGCTTCCAGCCCGCCCAGTCGTTCTCGGCCAGGCCGTCCTCGATGGTGATGATCGGGTACTGCGCGGCCCAGTCGGCAAGGAAGTCGACGAACTGCTCGGAGGTCAGGCGCTTGTTCTCGCCGACCAGGTTGTACTTGCCGTTCTCGAAGAACTCGCTGGAGGCCACGTCCAGACCCAGCAGCACGTCCTCGCCCGCGGTGTAGCCGGCCTTGCCGATCGCTTCGAGAATGGTGTCCAGCGCCTCGACGTTGCTGCGGAAGTCCGGTGCGAAGCCGCCTTCGTCACCGACCGCGGTGCTCAGGCCATGCCCCTTCAGCACCGACTTCAGCGAGTGGAAGATCTCGGTGCCGGCGCGCAGCGCTTCGGAGAACGAGGTGAAGCCGACCGGCAGCACCATGAACTCCTGGAAATCGACGTTGTTGTCGGCATGCGCGCCGCCGTTGATGATGTTCATCATCGGCACCGGCAGCGACGGGGTCACGCCGGTCCTGCCGGCCAGGTACTGCCACAGCGCCTGCTTGCTGGATGCTGCGGCGGCGTGCGCGGCCGCCATCGAGACACCGAGCAGCGCGTTGGCGCCCAGACGGCCCTTGTTCTCGGTGCCATCAAGGTCGATCAGGCGGCGGTCCAGGCCGGACTGGTCGGTGGCCTCGAAGCCCTTCAGCGCGGCAGCGATGGTCGTGTTGACGTTGTCGACAGCCTTGCGCACGCCCTTGCCCAGGTAGCGGGTCTTGTCGCCGTCACGCAGCTCGACCGCTTCCTTTGTGCCGGTCGAGGCGCCGGAGGGAACCGCGGCACGACCGAACGAACCGTCCTCCAGGGTGACTTCGGCTTCCAGCGTGGGGTTGCCACGGCTGTCGAGGATTTCACGGGCGTGGATGCTGCGGATCGTACTCATGGTCGGGCCGGTTACCTGTATGGAGAGGGGGCGACAAAACGAATGCCGCGTGATTATCCCCGGCTGCCCGCCCGTTGCCAAATGGCGCGAACGGCGTCAGCCCCGGCTGGCCCCCGCCCCGGCAGCAGCAGCGATACCAGAAGCACCCGCAAAGCAGCGGCCATGGCCGGACAGACGGTGCCATGCCTGCGCCGCCAGCCTGAGCGCGATCAGGCCCTTGGGCCAATCGCGTGCAGACGTGCTCGTATTCATCACAGCATCCCGTAGGACAGCGCACCGAGCCACAGCGAAAGCAGGACAACCGCCAGCCCGGCGGCCACCCTGCCGCGATTCAGGCGCCAAGCCAGCACGGCGGCAGCGATGCAGCCGCCGGCAGTCAACAGCTCGCCGGCCAGCAGCGCCATGAAGTACGCCCGCAGATTGAGCACGCTGCTGCCATCACCCGGGGACCGCACGGACGCTGCGCCGATCAGCACCAGACCGAACACACCCACCGTGAACAACCCCGCCAGGCCCAGTGCGATCAGGCCCCACGGCCACTGTTTCCAGTGCCGGCGGCGACGCTGGGTTTCCAGCGCCGTCCATGGGTCAGACTTCACGCGAAGCGTGAGAAACCGTGCTTCTTGGTCACCGCATCGAGCTCCATCAGCGTTTCGAGCAGTGCTTCCATCTGGTCCAGCGGCCATGCGTTGGGACCGTCGGAGAGGGCCTTGGACGGGTCAGGATGGGTCTCGGCGAACAGACCGGAGATACCCACCGCCACCGCGGCCCGGGCCAACACCGGCACATGTTCGCGCTGGCCGCCGGAGCTGGTGCCCTGCCCACCCGGCAGCTGCACCGAATGGGTGGCGTCGAACACCACCGGGCACCCGGTCTCGCGCATCACCGCCAGCGAACGCATGTCGCTCACCAGATTGTTGTAGCCGAAGCTGGCACCGCGTTCGCAGACCATGATCTGATCGTTACCGGTCGCCTTGGCCTTCTCCACGACCGGCTTCATGTCCCAGGGCGCCAGGAACTGGCCCTTCTTGATGTTGACCGGCTTCCCGGCCGAGCACACCTTGCGGATGAAGTCGGTCTGGCGAACAAGGAATGCCGGGGTCTGCAGCACATCCACGACCGAAGCCACTTCGTCCATCGGGGTGTACTCATGGACGTCGGTCAGCACCGGCACGCCGATCTGCTTCTTGACCTCGGCCAGGACTTTCAGCCCCTCCTCCATGCCCGGGCCGCGGAAAGCGGTACCAGACGTGCGGTTGGCCTTGTCGAAGCTGGACTTGAAGATGAAGTTCACACCGAGCTTGCCGGTGATCTCCTTCAGCTTGCCAGCGGTATCGAGCTGCAACTGCATCGACTCGATCACGCAGGGGCCGGCGATCAGGAACAGGGGCTGGTCCAGCCCCACTTCGAATCCACACAGTTTCATGGCGTTTCCTTAGAGTTGTCCGCTACATCGAACGGGCCGATGCACTTGGTTCAAGCGAGCAAGATGGGGCCTGGCGGGCCCCATCGCAAGTCAGGCGCGCGCTTCCTGCAACAGCTGGCCACCGGCCTTGCGCTCGCGTGCGGCGCGGATGAAGCCGATGAACAGCGGGTGGCCGTCACGCGGCGTGGACAGGAACTCCGGATGCGCCTGGCAGGCCAGGAACCAGGGATGGGCATCGCGCGGCAGCTCGACCACTTCCACCAGGGTGTCGTCCATCGACTTGCCGGCGATCACCAGGCCGGCGTCTTCCAGCTGGGTGCGATAACGGTTGTTGAACTCATACCGGTGGCGGTGGCGCTCGGCCACCACGTCCTTGCCGTACAGCT
The DNA here is from genome assembly GCF_029835135.1 of Stenotrophomonas sp. GD04145. Lineage (NCBI taxonomy): Bacteria > Pseudomonadati > Pseudomonadota > Gammaproteobacteria > Lysobacterales > Lysobacteraceae > Stenotrophomonas > Stenotrophomonas sp. GD04145. The sequence continues at coordinate 119,766 of NZ_JAODZG010000004.1, forward strand.
CACGCGCCAGCGTGCCCGGCTTCAGGCGCTGCTCCTGCAGGCCCAGGCGCATGGTGCCGCCCAGGTCGCTCTTGTCGTCGCGCTTCTCGACGTCACCGGCAGCGGTGCGCCACTCGGTGATCAGGCCGATCACCGGATTCGGCGACTGGCGATCATTCTCGGTGCTGTTGGCACCTTCGAGGCCGACCACGTTGCGCGCGTAATCGACCACGGCCGCCTGCATGCCGTAGCAGATGCCGAAGTACGGCACCTGGTTCTCGCGGGCGAACTTCGAGGTCAGCACCTTGCCTTCGAAACCACGGTCGCCGAATCCGCCCGGCACCAGGATGCCATCGACATCGGCCAGCGCGGCCATGTCCGTGCCTTCCAGGTCCTGCGCTTCCAGCCACTTCAGATTGACCCGGGTGCGCTGGCGCAGGCCACCATGCTTGAGTGCTTCGCCGACCGACTTGTATGCATCCTGGTGGTCGACGTACTTGCCGACCACGGCGATGGTCACCTCGTCGAGCGGATGCAGCGTGGCGTCGACCGCGTCCTCCCACACCGACAGATCGACAGGACCGGCCTTGTCAGCGAGCTTCAGCTGGTTGACGACAATCTCATCCAGGCCCTGCGCATGCAGTCCAGAAGGGATGCGATACAGCACATCCACGTCCGGCACGCTGATCACGGCGCGTTCGGAAACGTTGGTGAACTGGGCGATCTTGCGACGCTCCGAATCGGGCACGGCCTGCTCCGAACGGCACAACAGCACATCCGGCTGGATGCCGATCGAACGCAGCTCCTTCACCGAGTGCTGGGTCGGCTTGGTCTTCAGTTCGCCGGCCGCGCCGATGTACGGCACCAGGGTGAGGTGCATGAACAGCGCCTTCTCCGGACCACGCTCGGTACGCACCTGGCGGATCGCCTCCAGGAACGGCAGCGATTCGATGTCGCCGACGGTGCCGCCGATCTCGACCAGGGCGACGTCATAGCCCTCGGTGGCTTCGTCGATGCAACGACGGATCTCGTCGGTAATGTGCGGAATGACCTGCACGGTCGCGCCGAGGTAATCGCCGCGACGCTCCTTGCGGATCACGTTCTCGTAGATGCGACCGGTGGTGACCGAATTCTTGCGGCTCAGGCGCGTCCGCACGAACCGCTCGTAGTGGCCCAGATCGAGATCGGTCTCGGCACCGTCGTCGGTGACATAGACCTCGCCGTGCTGGAACGGGCTCATGGTGCCCGGATCAACGTTGATGTAGGGGTCGAGCTTCATCATCGTGACCTTCAGGCCACGGGCTTCGAGAATGGCGGCCAGCGACGCAGCGGCAATGCCTTTGCCGAGCGAGGACACCACGCCGCCGGTTACGAAAATCAAGGGAGTCATGGCTGCAAGCATCCTGTCTGGAAATGGAAAACGACAGCGCCACGCACGCCCTGGGGGCGGACATGGCGCTTGAAGGGGGTTTTCCGGTTCGCTGGGGCAGCGAGGGAGGTGCCGATCCGTGCGGCGGCTGGCGCCAGACGGTAACCATCGCGCGAGGTCGGGGCAACCGCGCCGGTCACATCGACCGTCACCTGCGACCCGCATTGCTGGAGGCCACGCATGGCCGTGCCAGCCCATTCGCAAATGGTGGACACGCACTACTCCCGGAAAGCCATAGTTTACAGATAGATGGCCGCCAACCCAAGAGGCTTGTGCAGGCCGACCGAACGAAAAACGCCCCCTTGCGGGGGCGTCGCGTCTCCAGAAGCCCGCTTCTGCAGGGCTTCCGTGGGAAAGGGAGGGTGCGCGTGCGCTCAGCGCTTCTTGCGCGCCTCTTCCTCTTCTTCCTGCTGCGGAACCGGCTGGCCCTTGGCCTTCAGCTCCGCATTGGCCTGCGCACGGCGCTTGGCCTTGGCGTCGGCTTCGGCCTGTGCCTTGTCGGCCTGGTCACCCTGCTGCGGGGCCGGCTGGCCGGCGTTCTGCGCCATCACCAGCGGCACCGCAACGGCGGCAGCGGCCAGGATCGCAATGGTCAGCAACTTCTTCATGGAGTCCTCCTCGCGGTATGGCTGGGACATGGGGACGCTGGCGTCCGGATTCCAGCGGCTGCCATTTTACCCCCTCCCCGGCGGCGAGGCTGAACCGCAGGCGTGCAAATTCGCCGCCCAGACCGCACACTTGCGCGTCGCTCCGCGCTTTAGAACATAGATGAACGCCCGCTATAACGCCGCCGATATTGAAGTCCTGTCCGGCCTTGACCCGGTCAAGCGCCGTCCCGGCATGTATACCGACACCGCGCGCCCCAACCACCTGGCGCAGGAAGTGATCGACAACTCGGTGGACGAGGCCCTCGCCGGCCACGCCCGCTCGATCGAGATCACCCTGTACAAGGACGGCAGCGTGGAGGTCAGCGATGACGGCCGTGGCATGCCGGTGGACATCCATCCGGAAGAGAAGATCCCGGGTGTCGAGCTGATCCTGACCCGCCTGCACGCGGGCGGCAAGTTCAGCAACAACAACTACACCTTCTCCGGCGGCCTGCACGGCGTCGGCGTCAGCGTGGTCAACGCGCTGTCGACCCTGGTGGAGGTGCACATCAAGCGTGAAGGTGCCGAACACCGCATCACCTTCCGTAACGGTGACCGCGCCACGCCGCTGGAAGTGGTGGGCACGGTCGGCAAGAAGAACACGGGCACCCGCGTGCGCTTCTGGCCGGACCCGAAGTACTTCGATACACCGAAGTTCGCGGTGCGCGCGCTCAAGCATCTGCTGCGCGCCAAGGCGGTGTTGTGCCCGGGCCTGACCGTGAAGCTGACCGACGAAGCCACCGGCGAAGTCGACACCTGGTACTACGAGGACGGCCTGCGCGACTACCTGAAGCTGGAGCTGGGCGAGCGCGAAATGCTGCCGGCCGACCTGTTCGTCGGCAACCTGAAGAAGGACACCGAAGTGGTGGACTGGGCCGTGGCCTGGCTGCCGGAAGGCGAGCTGGTCCAGGAAAGCTACGTCAACCTGATCCCGACCGCCCAGCACGGTACCCACGTCAACGGCCTGCGCACCGGCCTGACGGAGGCGCTCCGAGAGTTCTGCGACTTCCGCAACCTGCTGCCGCGTGGCGTGAAGCTGGCGCCGGAAGACGTGTGGGACCGCGTGTCGTTCGTGCTGTCGCTGAAAATGACCGATCCGCAGTTCAGCGGGCAGACCAAGGAACGCCTGTCCTCGCGGCAGGCCGCCGGTTTCGTGGAAGGTGCCGCGCACGATGCATTCAGCCTGCTGCTGAACCAGAACGTGGAACTGGGCGAGAAGATCGCGCAGATCGCCATTGAGCGCGCCAGCGCACGCCTGAAGACCGAAAAGCTGGTGGTCCGCAAGAAGGTCACCCAGGGCCCTGCCCTGCCGGGCAAGCTGGCCGACTGCATCAGCCAGGACCTGTCGCGTACCGAACTGTTCCTGGTGGAAGGTGATTCGGCAGGCGGCAGCGCCAAGCAGGCACGCGACAAGGATTTCCAGGCGATCATGCCGCTGCGCGGCAAGATCCTGAACACCTGGGAAGTCTCCTCCAACAGCGTTCTGGCCTCGGAAGAAGTGCACAACCTGGCCATCGCCATCGGCTGCGATCCGGGCAAGGATGACATCAGCGGCCTGCGCTACGGCAAGGTGGTGATCCTGGCCGACGCCGACTCGGACGGCCTGCACATCGCCACCCTGTTGACGGCGCTGTTCCTGAAGCACTTCCCGGCGCTGGTCGACGCCGGCCACGTGTTCGTGGCAATGCCGCCGCTGTTCCGCATCGACGTGGGCAAGCAGGTCTTCTACGCGCTGGACGAGGAAGAAAAGCGCTCCATGCTGGACAAGATCGAGCGCGAGAAGATCAAGGGCGCCGTCAATGTGACCCGGTTCAAGGGCCTGGGCGAGATGAACCCGTCGCAGCTGCGTGAGTCCACCATCCACCCGGACACCCGTCGCCTGGTGCAGCTGACCGTGGACGATCGCGAGCAGACCCGTTCGCTGATGGACATGCTGCTGGCCAAGAAGCGGGCGTCTGACCGCAAGGGCTGGCTGGAGACCAAGGGCGATCTGGCGTCGCTGGAAGTCTGATTCCAGCGCGGGCCGGGGCCGCTTCCTGTCGGGAAACGGCTCTGGCTGCATGGCCTGGCAGTACCGCTTCAGGCCGCCCACCGGGGCATTACACCCCCATCGGCAAACCCTGCGGGTCCATAATGCGCGCTCATCCGCGTGGACCACCGCATTGCCCAGCCACTCGCTGCTGTTCCCCGGCCTGCCCCTGCACAGCACGCGGCTGGTCCTGAGCCCGATCCGTCGTGATGACGCTGCTGCGTTGTTCACGCTGCAATCCAACCCGGCGGTGATGCGCTGGTGGAACCATCCTGCCTGGACACGGCCGGGCGAAGCCCGCGAACAGATCGACGACGACCTCGCCGCACACGCCATCGGCACCCAGCTCAAGCTGGCCGTGCGCGAATCGCTGGAAGGGCCGTTGCTGGGCATCTGCGTGGTGTTTGCCGTCGATCGCGATGCTGCGCGTGCCGAGATCGGCTATCTGCTGGCACCTGAGGTCCAGGGCCGGGGCTACATGCATGAGGCGTTGCAGCAGGTGCTGGCCTACCTGTTCCGGACGCTGCGCCTGCATCGCGTCGAAGCCGAGATCGATCCGCGCAATGCGGCCTCCGCGCACGTGCTTGAACGCCTCGGCTTCCATCGTGAGGGTCTCCTGCGCCAACGCTGGCGCATCCAGGGCGAGTTGGCGGACTCGGCTGTGTACGGGCTGCTGGCCGATGACGAAGCCGCGACCGCCCTGCCCACTTGACCCAATCTGGCCGCAACCGACGACAACGCCCGGCCATGGCTTTGGACACATACGACGCGGCACCCTGGAGGCCTAGCATCGGAACCCCCTTCCGCTGCCGATCCGGTGCCATGAAGTTCCTGCTGCACACTGCCGCGCTCTGCGTCGGCCTGCTCATCGCTCCTGCCAGCGTGCTGGCCGCGCCCGCCGCCGAGTCCAAGCCCGATGCCAGGGACGACAGGGCCGAAGCGCCTGCGCTGCCGGCCGACGCCTCCACCCGCCAGAGCATCCGCCTGGCAGGCCGCACGCTCGACTACACCGCCACCGTGGGGACCCTGCCGGTACGTGACGAGAAGGGCAAGGTGATCGCCGATGTGGTATTCACTGCCTACACGATGCCCGGCAAGGACCGGCCGGTGACCTTCGCGCTCAACGGCGGGCCCGGCGCGTCCTCTGTGTATCTCAATCTGGGCGCCATCGGCCCCAAGGTCGTGACCTTCGGTTCGGAGGGCGACAGCGCATCGGCGCCGGCCACGCTGCACGACAATCCGGGAACGTGGCTGGACTTCACCGACCTGGTCTTCATCGACCCGGTCGGCACCGGCTTCAGCCGTGCCCGCATCGGCGATGACGAAGCCAAGAAGGCACTGTACAACCCCAGTGCCGACATCGAGTACCTGTCGCGATCGATCTACGACTGGTTGCTGCGCAACCAGCGCATGGCGTCGCGCAAGTATCTCACCGGTGAGAGCTACGGTGGCTACCGCGGCCCACGCATCACCCACTACCTGCAGACGCGGCTGGGCGTTGCGATGAACGGCCTGGTGCTGGTCTCGCCGTACCTGAGCCCGACCCTGGAAGACAACGCCGACGTCTCGCCGATGGCGTGGATGCAGACGCTGCCGTCGATCGCGGCGGCGCACCTGGAGCGCCAGGGCCGCCTGACAGACGCGGCGATGCGTGAGGTGATCGAGTACACCCGCGGCGATTACGCCACCGCCCTGATGAAGGGCCGCAGCGATCCGCAGGCCACCGAGGCGATGCTGCGCCGGGTCACCGAGCTGACCGGGCTGGACCCGCAGTTCGTGCGTCGTGCCGGCGGCCGCCTGGAAACCCAGGCCTATCTGCGCGAAGTGTTCCGCGACAAGGGCACGCTGGGCAGCCGCTACGACTCGAACGTGACGGCGTTTGATCCGTTCCCGAACGATCCGGAACAGCGCGCCAACGATCCCCTGCTCGACAGCATCATCGCGCCGACCACCACTGCGATGGTCGACTTCGTCACCCGCGTGGTGGGCTGGAAGGTCGATGCGCGCTACCAGGCATTGAACTACGAGGTGAACCGGCTGTGGGACCGCAACGGCGACCTGCGCCAGGGTGCGGTGACCCAGCTGCGCCAGGCGGTGGCGATCGATCCGAATCTGCAGGTGCTGATCGCGCACGGCTGGAATGACCTGTCATGCCCGTTCATGGGCTCGATCCTGACCGTGGACCAGATGCCGGCGATGGGCAGCAACCCGGACCGCGTGCAGGTGCGCAGCTACCCGGGCGGGCACATGTTCTACAGCCGTGCCGACAGCCAGGCGGCATTCCGCAAGGATGTGCAGGCACTGTTCCAGCGCAACTGAGGGGTTCGGCCGGGCCTGCGGCCCGCGCCCGCTGACGGCAACGGCAACGGCGAAAGCCGGGTTTCCGTGGGCTGGCGAGGTTCCTGCTGCTGTTGGTGGGTGTCGACCTTGGTCGACACGCTGGATACGGAAAAACGATCTGCCCATGAAAAAAGCCCGCCGGAATCCGGCGGGCTTTTTCATTTCCGGGGTCAGATCCCTATCTGCAGGGAAAGGGCTCTGACCCCAGGGTTGCTGGCATCAGGTCCAGCCGAACAGCTCGAACAGCTTCAGGATCAGGTACGCACAGCCACCTGCCGCCGGGATGGTCAGGATCCAGGCCCAGACGATGCGCTCGATCACGCCGAACTTCAGCGAACGCGGATTCTTGGCAAAGCCCACGCCCATGATCGCGGTGGAGATGCTGTGCGTGGTCGAGACCGGCATGCCGAAATGGGCGGCCAGGGTCAGGATGGTGGCCGAGCTGGTCTCCGCCGCGAAGCCGTGGATCGGATGCAGCTTGACCATCTTGTGGCCCAGCGTCTTGATGATCTTCCAGCCACCCGAAGCGGTACCGGCGGCCATCACCACCGCACAGGTCAGCACGATCCACATCGCGATGCCGTCACCGGCCTGCGCATCCGGGTGCATGAAGGCCAGCCAGGACGGCAGGTTGTCCAGTGCACCGGTGGCTTCGGCACCGATCAGGGTCATGGCGATGATGCCCATGGTCTTCTGCGCATCGTTGTGCCCGTGTGCGAAGCCCATGTAGGCGGCCGAGACGATCTGCGCCTTGCCGAAGAAGGCATTGACCCAGCGCGGACGGGCCAGGCGGCCAATCGCACCACCGATCCTGGCCAGACCGGCAATCAGGCCCCACAGCAGCACCATCACCACGATGCCCAGCAGGAAACCGGCAATCGGCGAGGTGATCATCGGCACGAACACCTTCCACAGCAGGCCCTTGTTCTGCGCCCAGCTGCCGAGCCGTTCGGACCAGATCAGCGCATCCCAGTTGTTGTGCGCGGCCGCCAGCCCGGCGCCGCACAGGCCACCGATCAGGGCGTGCGAGGACGAGGACGGCAGCCCCTTCCACCAGGTGATCAGGTTCCAGATGATGCCGCCCAGCAGGGCGCACAGGATCACCTGCGGGGTGACATCGACCACGTTGGTGTTGAGCAGGCCCGACGCGATGGTCAGCGCCACCGCCGTACCGGTCAGGGCACCGATCAGGTTCATGAAGGCGGCGAGCATCACCGCCCAGCCGGGCGAGAGCACCTTGGTCGCCACCACGGTGGCGATGGAGTTGGCGGTGTCGTGGAAGCCGTTGATGAACTCGAAGACGAGCGCAGCCAGGATCACCACCAGGACGAGGGTCAACATGCGGCGGCGTCCGTCAGCTGTTCTTCAGCACGATCTGGTACGCCACCACGCCGGCCTCGCGGCAGCGGTCGATGGCTTTTTCCAGGATCTCGAAGAATTCCTTGAGCAGGAACATCTGCAGGTTGTCCAGGCGCCCGGAATAGATGTCACGGTACAGCTCCAGCATCAGCCGGTCGGCCTCGTTCTCCAGCGAGCGCAGCTTCTCGTTGAGCGCGGTCATCCGGTCCAGGTTCATGTGGCGCAGGTCGGCCACCATCTCCACCACCACGCCGGCGGCCTGCTCCAGCATCGCCGCGCGCGGCGCGAAGTCGATGTGCTCCAGGTGGGTCGTGGCCAGCGAATAGCGATCGGCGAACTTCTCGATCTGCTTGGGGATCTTGTACAGCGCCGACCCCAGCGCTTCGATGTCTTCACGCTCGATCGGCGTCATGAAGCTGTCCACCAGCGCCTGGCTGATCTTGTCCGACGCCGCACGCTCGCGCAGGCGGGCCAGCTTGAAGGCGTCCAGCGCGGGCTGGCGGTCGGCCTCGCGCAGCATGGAATGCAGCGCCTTGGCGGCGTCGGAGGCCGCGACGGCAGCCTCATCGAGCAGGGTGTAGAACTGTTTGCCGGAACCGAAAATGGTCTGCAGAGAGAACATTGAGAAACCTGTCAGCCGTCGCGGGAAGGACGGCACCGGACGGAATTATGACGGCTAGATGACCATCTCGGGTATCCCCGCCCCCTTTCCGGGGGTGGAACCCGCCAACCTGAACAGGCAGTTGCCACCTTGCCACGGCCCTTTGCTAAGATGCCAGCGCGCCCTCGGGCGCACCTTATGGACGACGACCCTTATCCCCCAGCGCCGCGCCGGACTCTGCTCCTGAGCGCCTGCCGCCATCGCAAGCACCCGCCCTCCCTGCCACCAACCGGGGACGACGCCCGTGTTTGAAATGATCTTGATTGTCTTCGCGCTGGTTCTGTTGAACGGCTTCTTCGCCATGTCCGAGATGTCGGTCATGACCTCGCGCAAGAGCCGTCTCAAGCAGATGGCCGGCAGCTCCAAGCGCGCCGCCAAGGCCCTGGAGCTGTCCGAAAAGCCCGAGAGCTTCCTGTCCACGGTCCAGATCGGCATCACCGTCATCGGCGTGCTGACCGGCTACCTGGGCGGCGACGCCATCGGCGACGCCATTGCCGGCTGGCTGCAGGGCCTGATGCCCGGCTTCACCTACGCCTCCCAGGTCGGCACCACGCTGGCCGTGACCCTCATCACCTTCGTGACCCTGATCTTTGGTGAGCTGGTGCCCAAGCGGCTGGCCCTGACCCGCTCCGAGACCATTGCCAGCCTGGTGGCCATGCCGATGAGCTGGCTGGCCAAACTGGCCCTGCCCTTCGTCTGGCTGCTGTCCAGGACGACCCAGCTGGTGCTGAAGGCACTTGGCCTGGGCAAGGACGAAGCCGCCTCGGTGACCGAAGAGGAGATCCGCATGCTGGTGGCCGAAAGCCACGAGGCAGGTGTGATCGATACCCATGAGCGCGACATGATGAACCGCGTGATGCGGCTGGGCGATCGCACCGCCGACAGCCTGATGACGCCGCGCAACCGGATCGCCTGGCTGGACACGCAGGCCGGCCTGGACCGCAACCTGGAAATCATGGCCGAGCATGAGTTCTCGCGCTATCCGGTCTATCGCGACAACGACATGGATGTGGTTGGTGTGCTTGAACTGAAATCGCTGGCGACCCGCATGGCACGCGGCGACAACGCGCTGTTCCAGACCCTGCGCGAGCCGTTGTACGTTTCCGAGTCCACCCATGCGATGAAGCTGCTGGAGATCTTCCGGGAAGAACAGCAGTCGATGGCGCTGGTCGTCGACGAATACGGCGAGATCCAGGGACTGGTCACCATCAGCGACCTGATGGGCGCAGTGGTCGGCCGCCTGCAGGCGGTGGAGAATGCCGACGAGGACGCACTGGTGGTGACCCGTGAGGACGGCTCGCTGCTGGTGGACGGCTCGCTGCCGGTGGACGACCTCCGCGAGCTGATCGGCAGCAACGAGCTTCCCGACGCCGAAGAGGGCGACTACTACACCCTGGCCGGCATGTGCATCCACTACTTCGGCCGCATCCCGCACGCGGGCGAGTACTTCGACTGGGCCGGCTGGCGCTTCGAGATCGTCGACCTGGACGGTGCACGTGTGGACAAGCTGCTGCTGCGCACGCTGTCGGACGAGCAGGCCGATGAGCTCACCGCCTGAGTCCGGCCCGCGCGACGCAGCACCTGCCTATCGCAACGAAGGCATCCGCACGCTGCTGGAAATGTTCGCCTGGGGTGATCCGGCCCAGCACATGAAGCTGGGCCAGATCCTGCAGGATCTGCAGCAGAGCGCCTTCGGCGTTTTCCTGTTCGTGGCGATCCTGCCGTCGTTCATCCCGATTCCGGGGCTGGGCGGTGCGGTCAGTGGCCCCCTGGTGATCCTGATCGGCCTGCAGATGCTGTGCTGCGTGCGGCGCCCCTGGCTGCCGGGCTTCATTGCCCGCCGCGGGCCGAAGCGCGGCACCATGCACCGGTTCCTGGACCGCATCGACCGCCCGCTGCGGCGCTTGGACCGCATGCTCAGGCCACGCCTGCCGCAGCTGCTCAAGCCGCTGCCGGCTCACGCGTTCACCGGCGCACTGCTGGTCCTGCTGGGCATCCTGCTGTCGCTGCCGATCCCGTTCACCAACTATCTGTTCGGCTTCCAGCTGCTGCTGTTCTCGCTGGCCCTGCTCGAGCGCGACGGCGCGCTGATGCTGGTCAACTGGATCGGAGCATTGGCGGCAATCGCGTTCTTTGGTTTCAGTTCCGGCCAACTGGTGAGCTACACCGTCGAACTGTTCCAGCGCTGGTTCTGAACCGGGCCCATCAACGCAGGTCGACGAAACCGTTGTCGGCAAGCTGGCCTGGCTCATCCTGTACCGCAGACAGCACGAACGTCAGCGCCCTGCCCAGCAGCGTGCCCGGCCCATCCCAGTACTCGGCCGATTCGGCCTGCACGTGGATGAGCCGAAGGTTCGGATCGTCCTTGCCGCCGGGGAAGAACAGCTTCATCGCTGGCGACCACAGCGCTTCCACCTTGGCTCGATCGTCGACGATGCGCGCATTGCCCGCCACCGACACATAGGTGTTCTTCGACGTCGAGGCGTAGGCCACGTTGACCCGCGGATTGAGTGCGATCTCCGCCACCTTCGGGCTGTCGGCTGCGGTAGCGAACCAGAGGTCACCATCGAAGGCGACCTGCTGGGTACCAAGCGGACGGCTGTACAGGCGACCATCGACACCGACCGTGGTGAACATCGCCACCTCCACGTCCTTGATCAGTTCGGCCAGTTGGGCGATGTGTTCTGCGCGGGAATCCGACATGGGGAGCTCCAGGGGTAGGGAGCCCCCATCAGACGCGGAAGGTCTGCAATGCGCCGTGATGCAATCGTTCAGCCCGCGTGGCGATCGTGCCACGCCCGCATGGTCAGCTCGAACGAGCGCAGCCTCGCGCGATGGTCATACAGATTGGCGGTGAGCATCAGTTCGTCAGGTCGATGGCGTTCGAAGAACGCGGCGATACCCTCGGCCACCTGCTGCGGATCACCCAGCACCGTGCACGCCAATGCCCGCTCGACACCCAGTTTCTCGTGCGGCTCCCAGAACGATTCGATGTCGTCGATCGGTGCCGGGATCTTGCCGGGACGCCCCCGGCGCAGATTGACGAAGCTCTGCTGCTGGCTGGTGAACAGGCGGCGCGATTCGGCTTCGCTGTCGCTGGCCACCACGTTCAATGCCAGCATCGCGTGCGGTTGCTTCAACGTGGCCGAAGGACGGAATTCGCGGCGATAGACTGCCAGCGCCTCATCCATCGCGTCCGGGGCGAAGTGCGAGGCGAAGGCGTACGGCAGCCCCATCGATGCCGCCATGCGCGCACCGAACAGGCTGGAACCCAGGATCCACGTCGGCACCCGCAGGCCGCCGCCAGGCACGGCCTGCACCGCCTGACCGGGCTGGACCGGCTCGAAGTAATGCAGCAGCTCACGCACATCCTGCGGGAACTGGTCAGCGCTGTCGAAATAGCGCCGCAGCGCGCGGGCGGTCGGCTGGTCGGTGCCGGGCGCCCGCCCCAGCCCCAGATCGATGCGGTCCGGATAGAGCGAGGCCAGCGTGCCGAACTGCTCGGCCACCTGCAGCGGCGCATGGTTGGGCAGCATGATGCCGCCTGCACCGACACGGATGCGCTGCGTGCCACCGGCAACGTGCCCGATCAGCACGGCGGTGGCCGCGCTGGCGATACCGGGCATGTTGTGGTGTTCGGCCAGCCAGTAGCGGCGGTAGCCCAGCGCATCGGCATGCTGGGCCAGTGCCAGCATGTTGGAGAAGGCGGCAGTGGTATCGCTGCCCTCGCAGACCGGGGCCAGGTCGAGGATCGACAACGGGATCATCAGGCGGTTTCCGTCAAAAGATCCCCTCTGCATGGGGTCGGCCCGGCACGGCGGCCAGTGCCGGTGGCGGGACGCTGATTCCTGCCGGGCGGGTCAGCTCCCCAGGTGGACCGGACAGCCGTGCACGACCGGCGCCCGGGACAGCCGCTCAGAAGGCGCTGGGGCGTGGTTCCGGCAGCGGCTCATCCACCAGCGGCCTGAGCTCCGCATCCAGCGCCACCCGTTCATCGAACACGAAACAGCGCCCGTCGTAGCCCTCGCCGCCCACCTCTTCGAAGTAGCCGAGAATGCCGCCATCGAGCTGCAGCACGTTGTCCATGCCGTCATTGAGCATCCACAGTGCGGCCTTCTCGCAGCGGATGCCACCCGTGCAGAAGCTGACCACGGTGCTGTCCTTCAATGCGTCGCGGTGCGGCGCCAGGGCCTCCGGCAGATCGGTGAACTTGTGGATCGGCAGCACCAGCGCGTCCTTGAACGTGCCGTACTCCACCTCCTGCAGATTGCGGGTATCGAGCATCACCACCGGCTTTCCCGCATCGTCGTGGCCCTGCCGCAACCAACGCTGTACGGTGGCCGGATCGACCGCCGGCGCGCGTGGATAGGCCAGCGGCTGGCCGTCATCGCGGCGGAAACTGATGATCTCCGGCTTCACTCTGGCCTTGAGCCGCGCGAAGGGCTGATGCTCGCTGAAGCTGGTCTTGACCCGCATTCCGGCCAGACGCGGATCCTCACGCAGTGCCGCGTAGAAGCCCTCGATGGCGGCCGGGGCGCCCGCCAGGAACAGATTCAGGCCCTCGCCCGCCACCAGGATCGTGCCGCGCAGCCCAGCCGCTTCGGCACGCGCCAGCAGTTGGTCGCACAGAACCTCGGGGGCGTCGATGGCAGTGAAATGATAGGCGGCGGTATTGGCGATCATCCGCGCATTTTAGCGCCTGGCCGCCACCGGGTCAGGACCCGGGGTCGATGATCGGCGGCTGGAGCGCCCTACCCCCGCAGCAGCATGAACGGCAGCAGCACCAGGGCAGCAGCGCCCAGCATCGCCAGCAGTACCAGCACGACATACAGCGGCCGGCGCCGCAGCAGGCTGCCGAAGGTCTCGGCCGTGCCATCACGCAGGGCCTGCTCACGCTCGGCCCGGATGCGTGGCGCGCGCTCGGCCTGGTACTCGGCCATCAATGCCTTGGCGCGCGCATGATCGCCGTCCTCGCGGAGCCACAGCCCGCCATTGGAAATGCCCCAGGGACTGGGCTCGGTGCGGTACCAGGCGATGCCGTGGCGATCCAGGAGCGTGCAGACGTCGGCGTATTCGTCATCGCCGACATTGCGCAGATTGAGCAGGAGTTTGGCCATGGCGCCATGATACCCGGCGCCGATGCGCTACCCTTGCCGCCCTCGCCCTGCGCCCGACGGAGATGCCCGATGCGCCGACTGCTGCTTCCCCTGTTGCTGTCCCTTGCTGCTGCCGGCTGCTCGATGGAGCCGTCCGGCCCACCACCGGGAGGCTCGCTGACCACCTTCGAGCGCATCGACATCCAGCCCGGTACCGGGGCCGAAGCGGTGGCGGGACGGAAGGTCACCGTGCACTACACCGGCTGGATCTACGACAACCGCACCGAGAGCAAGCATGGCAAGACATTCGACAGCTCGGTCGGACGCGGCCAGCCGTTCACCTTCGTGCTCGGTGCCGGCCAGGTCATCCGCGGCTGGGATGAAGGCGTGGCCGGCATGAAGGTCGGCGGCAAGCGCACCCTGATGATCCCCCCGGACCTGGGCTACGGCAGCCGTCGCGCCGGCCCGATCCCGCCGGGCTCCTCGCTGGTGTTCGATGTCGAGCTGCTCGATGTCCAACCCTGATCGACATGCACCGCGCCGCGTGGCTGTCGTCGGTGGCGGCCCGGCAGGGCTGTTCGCTGCCGAGCGCCTGCGCGCCGCCGGCCTGGAGGTGGACCTCTATGAAGCCAAGGGTTCCCCCGGTCGCAAGTTCCTGATCGCCGGCAAGGGCGGGCTCAACCTGACCCACTCCGATGCGCGCCCGCTGTTCGACAGCCGCTACCGCGAGCAGGCCGGTGAAGTCGGCCGCTGGCTGGACGGGTTCGACGCGCAGGCACTGCGCGACTGGGCCGCCGATCTCGGCGTGGAGACCTATGTCGGCAGTTCCGGCCGCGTGTTCCCGGTCGATCGCAAGGCTGCGCCCCTGCTGCGCGGCTGGGTGCGCCGCTTGAAGGAGCAGGGCGTACGCCTGCACGTGAATCACCGCTGGTGCGGATGGGCCAGCGACGGCGCGCTGCGCTTCACCACCGAAGACGGCCACCTCGACGTGCACGCTGATGCCACCGTGCTGGCGCTGGGCGGCGGCAGTTGGCCGCATCTCGGCAGCGACGGTGCCTGGGTGGCACCGCTGCGGGCGCGCGGCGTCGACATCGCGCCGTTGCAGGCCGCCAACTGCGGGTTCGATGTCGACTGGACGCCCCTGTTCGCCCAGCGCAATGCCGGTGCCCCCTTGAAGCCAGTGGTGGCGCACTGGATCGACCTGACAGGCCAACCACGGTCACTGCAGGGCGAATGCGTCGCCAGCGACTATGGCATCGAAGGCAGCCTGATCTACGCGCTGGCGGCCGACCTGCGCGAAACCATCAACCGCAAGGGTTGTGCGCCATTGTGGCTGGACCTGGCGCCGGGTCGCGATGAAGCACGCCTGCTGGCCGATCTGTCGCGTCCACGCAAGGGCCGCAGCTTCGGTGAACACCTGCGCCGCCAGGCCGGGGTGGACGCAGTGAAAGCGGCACTTGTGTTCGAGCACCTCGGCAAGGATGCGGGCCAAGATCTTGCAGCGGTCGCAGCGACGCTCAAGCGCCTGCCGCTGAAACTGCTGCGCCCGCGGCCGATGGCTGAGGTGATCAGCACGGCCGGAGGGGTAAGGCTGGACGCACTCGACGCAGGGCTGATGCTGCGTGCCCTGCCCGGCGTGTTCTGCGCTGGCGAAATGCTGGACTGGGAGGCGCCGACCGGCGGCTACCTGCTGACGGCCTGCTATGCCAGTGGCCTGCGCGCCGCCGAAGGCGTGATCCAGTGGTTGGCCACACGCTGAATCGCCTGCGGTAGCAGCGGGCGTGGCTCGGCGCTACCGGAAGCAGCGCCTCACCACGGCCTTCGCATGCGTACAGAGGCGAGTGGTACCCCGCTGGGATGGGGATAGCTTTCCTCGCGTTCGCGGATGAAACCCTGCCGCTGATAGAAGGACACGGCATTGAGCGAGGCCGACAGCACCACCTCGCGCCCCGGATCGGCCAGCGCCAGCAGACGCTGCATCAGCGCCTGGCCGATACCCTGTCCGCCACGATCCGGATCGACGAACAGCGCATTCACCTCATTGCTATCGATATCGAGCACGGCAAAGCCGAGCAGCTCGCCCTGCCCGCCTTCGGCCACCACACAGCCGCCCTGCGACAGCAGCCGCGGATACTGCGCCGGCGGCAGCGACGCCGCCCAGGGTGCGATCACCTCCGGCGGATAGTGACTGCTGCAGGTCTCGCGCACGCACCGCGTGCGCAGGGCCCACAGCGGCGTGACATCGTCGATCGTCCCGGTCCTGAACTGCATGCAACCTCCGTGTGGAACCCAATCACCGCGACTTGCTGGCTCTCAGCGCCTGGATCCGCGCCGGCGGCTGGAATGAATCACTGCGCGCATCTGCCCAGAACGCATGGAATACCGCGTGATCCGGCACCCGCCGCAGCAGTTCTCCCGGCTCCAGATAGCGATACAGCGTCGCCAGCGAGCGGATCTCCACCGGCGACACGCGGCGCAGGATGTGCTCCGGCCCCAGTTCGGCCGGATCATTCAGGCCGGCCGCGCACAACAGCTCCTTCAGGGCATGCAGCGTGTGCTCGTGGTAGCTGTGCACGCGCGTGGCCTTGTCAGGCGCGTCGAGGTGCTTCCAACGCGCCGGGTCCTGGGTGGCGATGCCGGTCGGGCACTTGTCGGTGTGGCAGCTCAACGACTGGATGCACCCCAGTGCGAACATGAAGCCACGACCGGCATTGCACCAGTCCGCGCCGAGCGCGATGGTCCGGGCAATGTCGAATGCGCTGGTGATCTTGCCGGCCGCACCGATGCGGATGCGCTCGCGGAGGTCCAGCCCGACCAGGGTGTTGTGGACCAGCAGCAGCGCCTCGTGCATCGGCACGCCCACATGATCAACGAACTCGGCTGGTGCCGCGCCCGTGCCGCCCTCGGCGCCATCGACAACGATGAAGTCCGGCAACAGGCCGGTCTCCTGCATCGCCTTGGCGATGCCGAACCACTCCCAGGGATGGCCGATGGCCAGCTTGAAGCCGACCGGTTTGCCACCGGACAGTTCGCGCAGGCGGGCGACGAACTGCAGCAGTTCGACCGGCGTGGAAAACGCCGAGTGCCGCGACGGAGATACACAGTCAACCCCCATCGGCACGCCACGGGTCACGGAGATCTCGGCCGTCACCTTCGGCGCGGGCAATACGCCGCCATGACCGGGCTTGGCCCCCTGGGACAGCTTGATCTCGATCATCTTCACCTGGTCATGGGTGGCGTTGGCGACGAACCGCTCTTCGCTGAAACCGCCCTTCTCGTCGCGGCAACCGAAGTAGCCCGAGCCGATCTCCCAGACCAGATCGCCGCCCATCTCACGGTGGTACGGCGAGATCGAGCCTTCGCCCGTATCGTGATAGAAGCCGCCACGGCGTGCGCCTTCATTGAGCGCGCGGATCGCGTTGGCCGACAGCGAGCCGAAGCTCATCGCCGAGATGTTGAACACACTCGCCGAATAGGGCTTGGCGCAGCCTGCGCCGATCAGCACACGGAAATCGTGCCGGGCGATGGTGGTCGGTGCCAGCGAATGGTTGATCCATTCGTAGTCCACCGCATATGCACTACGCAGCGTGCCGAACGGCACCGTATCCATCTCGTTCTTGGCACGCTGGTAGATCAGTGCACGCTGCTGGCGCGAGAAGGGCACGTCTTCCAGATCACTCTGCACGAAGTATTGGCGGATCTCCGGGCCGATCGATTCCAGCCCGTATCTGAAGTGCGCCATGACCGGATAGTTGCGGCGCAGGGTGCTGCGCTTCTGCAGCAGATCCCAGGTCCCCAGCGCCACCATCGCGGCGGTCAGACCGACGCCCCAGTACCAGGCAGGCCATATCGTGGCCAGCCACAGGCAGACGGGGAACATCAGGATGGCGAGCAGGTAGACGATATACCGGTGCATGGCGTTCCTTGGTTGCAACTGCAGCCGAGTCTACCGCGCCCGCCATCATCGACGCCTACAGGCGATCGTCGACCACGCTGCGCGGCCAGGCCGATTTCACGTCATACACCAGGCCGCCGGGCACCAGCAGGCCGCGGATGCGGGCTTCATCCATCGCCTTGAAACTGGCATGCGCCACTGCCAATACGACCGCGTCGTAACAGCCGGCCTTCGGCTCGGCCAGCCACCGCACACCGGCATCGGCCAAGGCCGCCGGGCCCACCCATGGATCGCTGACATCGACCTGGGCGCCTGCGTCTGCCAGGCGCTGCGCCAGCTCCAGCGCACGACTGTTGCGCAGATCGGGGCAGTCTTCCTTGAAGGTGACGCCCAGCACCAGCACGCGCGCCCGGGCCGCGCTTCGGCCGCGCTCGGCCAACATGGCCAGGACGCGCGTGGCCACGTGCTCGCCGACGCGGTTGTTGACCTGCCGCGCGGTGTGGATGAGGTCCGGGTGGTAACCCACACTTTCCGACTTGTGCAGCAGGTAGTAGGGATCCACGCCGATGCAGTGGCCACCGACCAGACCGGGACGGAACGGCAGGAAATTCCACTTGCTGCCCGCGGCGTCCAGCACGTCCTGGGTATCGATGCCGAGACGGTCGAAAATCAGCGCCAGCTCGTTGACCAGGGCGATGTTGACGTCGCGCTGGATGTTCTCGACCACCTTGGCCGCTTCGGCCACGCGCATCGATGGCGCCGGGAAGGTGCCTGCGTCGATGATGCGGCGGTACAGCCCATCGACCACCGACGCCACCTCCGGTGTCGAACCCGAGGTGATCTTGCGGATGTCCGCCAGACGGCGCTGGCGGTCCCCCGGGCTGACCCGCTCCGGACTGTAGCCGCAGTAGAAATCTTCGTTGAATCGCAGGCCCGAACCCTGCTCCAGCAAGGGCACGCAGACTTCCTCGGTCGTGCCGGGATAGACCGTGGACTCGTAGATCACCAGATCGCCGGCGCGCAGATGGCTGGCGATCAACCGCGTCGCCGAGCGCAGGGGTTCCAGATCAGGCTGCTCGTAGGCATCGATGGGCGTCGGCACGGTGACGATGTACACGTTGCACTCGTCCAGCCGCGCAGGGTCGCTGCTGTACTCCAGCTGGCGTGCAGCGGCGAGTTCCCCGGCCTCCACCTCCAGCGTGTGGTCCTGGCCCGCGCGCAGCTCGGCGATGCGTTCGGGGTCGATGTCGAAGCCGAGCGTCGGCTGTTCCCGGCCGAATGCCACGGCCAGTGGCAGGCCCACGTAACCCAGACCGATCACCGCGAACCGGGGCGCTTCCGCCGCCGACACCGGCACGCTCATCAATGTACCCGCCATGCCGGCAGCGACGGATCGCCCACTGCCGCCGCTTCGGCCATCACGCTCATTCGCTGCCCGCTCCGGGAAGTCTTCGCAAGAGGGCTACAGCGTAACGGTGTCAGGACCTTGTCGCCAAGGTCAGGAGCCCAGTGCGACCGCGGCAGGCTCCAGCTCGCCATCGGCCCCGGTCCAGGCCTGCAGCAGGTGCTCGAACCCCACGCTGCCCAGCGTCAACCCCGGCCACGCCTCACCGACGATCTGTGCCAGCAGCTCCGCCTCGATGCGTCGCGTCCCCATGTTCCAGCGGGGGAACGCCCGCTGCGGCACGGGCGCCCGGCACAGCACCTTCAACTGGGTATGGCTGCGGGCATTGAGGATGCGCGGGAACACCGAATCGATACCATCCTGCGGACCTTCGAGATACTGCAGGAAGCGCGCACCGTCGAACATCAGCACCCCGGTGACGCCAGCCACGCGATTGAACGCCGTGGCATCGGCCAGCAGGCGGTCAAGATCGGATGTCCGCAGATCGGCGCGGGCATCGCTGACGTAGGTGATCGCGTAGAGCGACATCAGGTGGCTCCCCCCCTGGGAACGATGGTCGGGACTATGGCATGAATGGGCGATACAGTTAAGCACGCCGTGCGATGCCCGGCCGCCGGTGCTGGAGCCCCCGCTGGGCTACAATCGGCGCCGCACTGCAGGCCCGGATGGCGAAACTGGTAGACGCATCGGACTTAAAATCCGCCGACCGCAAGGTCATGCCGGTTCGATTCCGGCTCCGGGCACCAGGGCTTTCGGGCAGAATGCGACACGCAGTGGCGTGAACCTCCCGACCGCTCAGATCGCGCGCGAATAGCGCGGCTGCTCGTGCGCTGCACGCAGATGGGGATCGAAGCACATCGCCAGCAGGCGCAGAAGCGGCCGGCCGCGTTCGCTGGCACGGACCATGCCATCGCGATACTCGACCAGGCCATCGTCCTGCAGCCGTCGAACGGCGCACAGGTCCTCGGCGAAGTAGTCGTCGAACACGATGCCGTGGCGATCGCCGAGCGCGCGTCCATCGACCTCTCCCTGGCACATCAGCTGCTGGATCAGGTCTGCGCGCAGCTGATCGTCGGCGCTGAGCGCCACGCCACGCCAGACCGGCAGCTGGCCCTGATCGACCGCACTCTCCCAGGACGGCAGGTCGCGTGGGTTCTGGCTGTAGGTCGCACCGATATGACTGATCGCGCTGACGCCGAGGCCCAGCAGGTCGGTATCGGCATGGGTGGTGTAGCCCATGAAGTTGCGATGCAGCTGGCCAGCGCGCTGGGCGCGCGAAAGATCCTCTTCCGGCAGCGCGAAATGATCCATGCCGATGTACTGGTAGCCCGCTGCGGACAGCTGCTGCACGGCAAGTCCCAGCAGCGCAAGCTTGTCCTCCGGCGAGGGCAGCGCGCGCTCGTCTATCTGCCGCTGCGCGCGGAACAGATGCGGAAGGTGCGCGTAGCCATACACCGCCAGTCGGTCCGGTCGCAGTGCAAGCACCTGCTCGAGAGTGCGGCCGAATCCTTCCTGGCTTTGTCCCGGCAGCCCGTAGATGAGATCCACGTTGACCGATCGCATGCCGCTGTCACGACAGGCACGCAGGATGTCCAGGGTCTGCTGTACACCCTGCACACGGTTGATCGACGCCTGGACCGAGGGATCGAAGTCCTGCACGCCCAGGCTGGCGCGATTGAAGCCCAGCCGTGCCAGCATCGCCACGTCACGCGTTTCGATGAAGCGTGGATCAAGCTCGATCGAGAAATCGCGCTCGGCCGAGCAGCTGAAGTCAAAACGCCGGCGAAGGCCGTCGATCAGCGTGGTCATTGCCTCGGCATCCAGGAAATTCGGCGTTCCGCCCCCCAGGTGCAGCTGGATCACCTCACGGCCCTTCTGGAACTGCGGCGCCAGCAGATCGGCCTCGGCCAGGACCCGTGAGACATAGCTGTGGCCACGGCTTCGATCACGGGTGATCACCCGGTTGCAGCCGCAGTAGAAGCACGGGCTGGAGCAGAACGGGACATGCACGTACAGCGACAGCGCGCGTGCCAGCACGTCGCTGTCCGCGATCGCCTGGCGCAGTGCGGGCGCGCCGAAACCATCGTGGAAGTGCGGAGCGGTCGGATACGAGGTGTAGCGCGGTCCGGGCCGGTCATGCCGGCGCAGCAGATCGGGGTCGAAGGTCCAGGCCAGGCCGCCGGCAGCGGGAGAGAACGTGTCCATGCCGCCAGCATCGCGCCGGACAGTCAGTGCCGCCTTGACCCAGATCAATCCCGCGCAGGAACGCCCAGCACCGGCAGCGCCACCTGCGGCCAGCGCAGCATCTGGTACCGGCGCCAGAACGTTTCCGCAATGCGCGCGGCCACATCATCGGCCAGCGCCTGCATCGGTGGATTGCCGCATTCGGCGGTGGTGCGCCGGAACAGCGCGAGCCAGCGGTCGAACAGGTCCTTGTCCAGGGCGATGGCCATGTGCTTGGACATGGGCGATCCCTTGAAGCGACGCGTTCCCCTGAGCATTGCGGACCAGAAATCCACCAGTTGCGCCAGATGCCCGGGCCAATCGTGCACATGCGCGTCGAACACGGGGCCCAGACGCTCCTCCTCACGCACGCGTGCATAGAAGTCGTGGACCAGACGGGTCACGTCCTCTTCGGTACACAGCGCGGGCGAGGCGACAGGAGGGACGAGTGATGGCGTAGCGTTCATCAGAGGCACCAGGCGATTGCCGGCAGGGTGCGCCAACCGGCCGGCACCGCCGTTGATCCAGATCAATGTCGGCGCGCGTGGGCGCGCCTAGGCTGACATGCCTGCAGGAAACATGCCCTGCGGATGCTGCGCCAGCCATGGCGGAGTATACGCGCCGCCCCCTTCCCGACCCGCGACCGCATGAATACACCCACTTCGTCCCCGCGTCAGCGCCTGATCCAGCATTGGGGCGCCATCCTCTGGCCCAGTTTCATCGCCGCCGGGCTGGCCAGCGTGGTGTTCTTCGCTTTCGTCGACCCGTTGCGCCTTCAGGCCATCAGTTTTCCGGGCACGGCGATCAGTCGCGAACTCGGCTACACGGTCGGCTTCTTCATGTTCTGGGCGGTGACGGCGCTGTCCAGCGCGATCACCGGATATCTGCTGCGGCCGATGCCGGCAGACGCAGATGATGAGCTGCCTCTGGGATGAACGCACTACGGCCCCCTTCCCCACCGTGGCGATGGCGTGGCGCACTGCGGCTCGGTGTGCTGGTTGGCTTCCTTGGGCTGCCCTGGTTGCGCTGGGACGGCCACCAGGCGCTGCTGCTGGACCTGGACGCACGTCGCTTCGACCTGTTCGGCTGGACCCTGTGGCCCGACGACGTTGGCCTGCTGCTGGGCCTGCTGCTGGCGCTGGCGATGGCACTGGCGCTGTTGACCCACCTCGCCGGCCGCATCTGGTGTGGCCATGCCTGCCCGCAGACGGTGTGGAGCTACGCCTTCAGCCTGATCGACAGCTTTCTTGCCCAACGCCTGCCACGCGCCTTGGCGCGTCCTGCCACGCAGGCCGCATGGTTACTGCTGTCGCTATGGACCGGCATTACCTTCGTGGGATTGTTCAGCCCGATCACCGGCCTCGTCACCGCCAGTGTCCAGGGCGGCTGGAGTGGCTGGGAAACCTTCTGGGTGCTGTTCTACGCGGCAGCCACATGGGGCAACGCCGGCTTCCTGCGGGAGCAGGTCTGCCGTTCGCTGTGCCCCTTCGCGCGCGCGCAGCCGTTGCTGGTCGACCCCCAGACCCCCCGGATGCTGTATGACGCGCGCCGCGGCGAACCCCGCGGGCCCCGGCCCGCTGGCCTTGGCGGCGTGATCGGCCGCGGTCGCGGCCTGCTCGATCCGACCTCCGCGCAGGACTACGTGTTCCGCGCCGCGCACCCATGGCTGGCCGGCCCCATGCCCACCTTCAGCGCCGACCGCCTCGGCGACTGCACCGATTGCGCGGCCTGTCTCCACGCCTGCCCGATGCAGCTCGACATCCGCCAGGGCCCGCAGGCCGACTGCCTGGCCTGCGGCGCCTGCCTGGATGCCTGCGAGCAGCAACAGTCCCGGGCCGGTTTCGGTCCGGGACTGATCCGCTACTGCAGCCCGCAGACGATGGCAGGGCAGCCGCGGCGCGGGTGGCGACCGCGGACCGTGGTCCTGGCATCGTTGCTGCTGGTGCTGCTGAGCGCTGGCGCCTGGCACCTGCTCTGAATCAGCGCGACCCGTTGGCGTGCGGAGGCACCAGCTGGGCACGCCGTACGATTCCGAGCTGCTCGATGATCAGCGCCATTTCATTGGTCACTTCCGTGCGCTCGGTCCCCTGCGGGACCAGGCGGTCCAGCACCTGCTGGTACGTGTCCCAGAAGGCAGGGCCGCATCCGTGTTTGTGATAGCTGGCTTCCAGTTCGCGGCGTACCCGTTCAGCCAAGCCATGCATGCCGTATTCCATACGACCTCCGTTGGACTTGTCCTGCATCGTTGACGGTCTACCGACTCACTTGCGTGCTGAAAGACTCCCGGGCTTCACGACCGGTTGACCTCAATTAGTCACAGATTTCACGACAGGTCAATTACATGCGGCGACTTTTTCGATTGAAATTATTAATCGTTCACATAACGGTCTGTGATCGGCACAGGCAAAAGAAGGGGCCGATCCCGACGCCGTGGTGCCTCCGTCGCCAAGGCAGCTTCGTGGCGCGATCAATCGCAACGCGGGTTTCGATCAATTTTCCCTATATTGATAAGCATGCTTAACACATACCGCAAAGCGTGCTAAATACGACATTTGCAGACGCAACCTAGCTTGATTCGTCTTCAGAGGCCTCAGCCCAAGGGAACAGGTCGGGATGGCGCTGGTGGAGGATGAACTGTCGCAATGGAGGAATGGGCGCTTCCTGGGGCCATTGCGACACAGCGGATCGCGTTATGCCAAAGAACTGCGCCAGCTCGGCGTCGGTCTGGAATCCCAGGCGCGTGCGCACCTGCCGTTTGCTCCAGAAATCGGTCATGGTCGGTCCTGTCGTTAACCAGACTTATTCTTGCGGCAAGGATTCTTTCGCTTCCACGCGTTAAGCTGGCTTGCATAGATGAATACTCTCGGCCAACGACTCGCCATTGCCATGAAGAAAGCCGGGCACCCACGCCCGGCCGATCTGGCCCGCGCCGCCGCTTCAACGACGGCGACCATCAGCAACTGGCTCAACGACCACGTCAGCCCCTCACATGTGAAGGCCGAACAGCTGTTCCGGATCGCCGACGCAGCCAAGCTGGATGCACGCGAACTGCTGTACGGCATCCATGGGCGGGGCGTCGGCGAACGCACCAGCTATTACATGCCCAGCGAAGCGCACCTGGATGTCTGGCAGGATGCCTATGAACTGGTGAGCGTGCTGGTCGCCGAGAAGGGCCTGGAGATCGACCACCGGCGCCACGCGGCACTGGATCTGCTGGCATTCGAACTGTTGATGGATGGCGTCAGCCGCAGCAGGGTGGCCCGCGTGGTGATGACCTCCCTGCCCTGACCGGGTCGGCGCTGGTAGCATGGTGACCGATGGGGATGGGGCTCCCCCGATAACCGCCAGGCATGGCTGATGGCTCCTGCTGTGACGAACCTGGCGCTCGTCGATGGCAGGCCGTGCCCGCCATCGCGTTCGCCTCCGCATCTGCGAACACGTACTCGAGGCCCGCAATGCAAGCACTGAACAATTACGTCCTGGTCTTCCTGGGAGGCGGCGCCGGCGCCTGCCTGCGCCATGCCTGCAACCTGATCGGCACGCGGTTCGCCGTCGGCAGTCCATGGCCCTGGTCCACCTTCCTGGTCAACATCAGCGGCGCCCTGCTGATGGGGGCGGTCGTCGAGGCCTTCGCCCTGCGCAACGGCGCATCGCCGCAGCTGCGGCTGCTGCTGACCACGGGCATCCTGGGGGGCTACACCACCTTCTCCACCTATTCGCTGGAGATCGGCCTGCTGCTGCAACGGGGGCAGCACGGACTGGCCGCGCTGTATGCAGGGGGATCGATCGCACTGGGACTGGCCGGCCTGTTCGTGGGCATGAAGCTGGCCCGCCTGGCGCTGGGCTGAACGCTCAGGCTGCCGAGGTCCGCACCTGCCCCCGCCACTGCCGGGGCGATTGCCCGGTGTGCGCCTTGAACGCACGCGAAAGCGCCGCTTCACTGCCGTAGCCCACCTCGTCGGCAATCCGCTTCAGCGGTCGGCCCTGCCGCAGGGCCTGCTGCGCCAGGCCTACGCGCCAGCCCTGCAGGTACTGGCCGGGGGTGGTGCCCATCGCCTCACGGAAGCTCGCCGCGAATACGCTGCGCGACATTCCTGCGACGTCGGCGAGGTCTTCCAGCGTCCATGCCTGCGACGGCGCCTCGTGCATCGCGACCAATGCCAGACGCAGGCGCGGATGACCGAGGCCAGCAAACAGACCGCCGCGCATCTCACCGCCTTCCATCAGCTGCCGCAGCACCTGGATCATCACCACCTCGAACAGACGATTGACCATTGCCGCACGGCCACAACGCTGCTCGAACGCCTCCTCGAACAGCATTTCCAGCGCCGCATCGCTGCCGTGCAGGTCCGCCAGTGGCAGGCAGATGAAATCAGGCAATGCGGCACTGATCGGATTGAGCCGGCCGCCTTCGAAATGCAGGTTGGCGCAGGCCATGTCGGCGCCGAGGTGCGGGTCGGTCTGGAAACGGTGGGGCATCGGCCTCGGGTACAGCAGCAGGCTGGGCACCTCGACCTGCACGGTCTGTTGTCCATGGCTGACCTGCACCGGTCCACGCCGTACCAGATGCAGCTGGCCGGCTTCGTCCTCCCCTTCCAGGCTGTTGATGCCGCACAGTGCACCGGCGTGGAAGACCGACGCAGTGACCGCGAAACGCTCAAGCAGGACGGCGAGGCGATCCACCATGTCGGACTCCAGGGCAAGCAGAAGGGGGAGGAACCCGCAGATCGTATCGAATTCGGCGTCATTGCGTGCGGCGCTGGCCGCCGGCGCTGCGCGGCGCTATACAGGGGCCACCGTCCCGCGCATGGAGCCCACGATGTCGAACCGGATCGCCCGCGCCGTTTTGCCTCTGCTGCTTTTCGCCGCCCATGCGCACGCCGCTGCAACCGCAGACATTGAACAGCTCGGCTGGCTCTCCGGCTGCTGGCAGCTGGACGGGCAGCCACCTGGAGCCGGTGAGCAGTGGTCCACCGTGGCCGGCGGAACGATGTTCGGCAGCAGCCGCAGCCTGCGCGACGGGCGCACCGTGGGTTTCGAGTTCATGCAGCTGCGCCAGCACGACGATGGGCGGCTGGTGTTCACCGCGCTGCCCTCCGGCCGCAACGCTACTGATTTCAGTGCCGTCCGGGTGGAGGCCGACGAGGTCGTCTTCGAGAATCCGGCCAATGATTTCCCGCAACGGATCACCTATCGCCGCATCACTGGGCAGCGCCTGCATGCACGTATCGAGATCGCACGGGACGATCCGGCACAGGCCATGGATTTTCCAATGCACCGCGTCGCCTGCGGCGGGCCGGTGATGGCCCCCTGACCTGACGCATTGCAGCGGGCACGGCACCGCGGCCGGTTCTATGCTCGGCGTATCACCTGCCCGGATGAACACGATGCGTGCCCTTCTCCGACTGACCCTGGCACTGGCCCTGGCGTTGCCTTCCACGCCGCTGCTGGCGGCACCGCCTGCCGCGCCACGCATGCTCAGTGGCGAGCTGCAGGGTGCGCCGTGGCGCCTGGACATCCCTGCGGAGTGGAACGGAGATCTGGTAATGCTGGCCCACGGCTACGAACCCGTGGGCACGCCACGCGAATCGCCGATGGCCGCCAACGAGGCGACCGCGCCTCTGCTGGCAGCCGGCTACGCGGTCGCACAGAGTGCCTACGCAAGCCAGGGGTGGGCAGTGGCCGATGCCGTCAACGATGTGGAGCGCCTGCGTCAACACACGCTGGCCGGATTGAAGGGCGTGCGCAACACCTGGTTGCTCGGCTTCTCGATGGGCGGCGCGGTGGCCGTCGCCAGTCTCGAACGGCATCCGGCCCACTACGCCGGCGGTGTTTCGCTGTGCGGCGCCAACCTGACAGGCGAACAGCTGGCCGGCGAACTGCTCACCACCGTGGTGGCGTTCGACTACTTCTTCCCGCATGCCGAGGGATTGCCTGCCGCTGGCCTGGCGTCCCGCGAAGCCGCTTCGGTGCCACAGGGCGAGCTGTACCAAGGCATCGTCAACGCCCTGCAACGCGCGCCGCACTCCGCTGCGCTGCTGGCCACACAGTTGCAGGTCGCGTCCGATGCGCTGCCCGGAACGATCAGCCTGCACGCCCTGGTCCTGCATGAACTGGCCACGCGCAGTGGCGGCATGCCAGTCGGCAACGTCGGCGTCGTCTATCGTGGATTCGGCGATGACGTCGCGTTCAATGCAGGGGTGCAGCGCATCGCTGCCGTTCCCGCAGCACAGGCGCGCGTGCGCGAAACACTCGGATTGACCGGCGCGCTGAAGCGGCCGCTGGTGATCCAGTTCAACAACGACGATCCCACCATCGCACCGCGCATGCAGGAACGCTACCCGCAACTGGCCGCGCACGCGGGTGCGACGCCGCTCCCGCGCGTACTGCCCGCAGCAGGCACGGGCCACTGCGGCTTCTCCGGAGAACAGGTGGTCGCGGCCCTGAAGGCTGCCGCGATGCGCTAGCCGCCCAGCGTGCCCATGGTGAAGGTGTAGCCGCTGCTCATCAGGAACTCACGCATGCGCATCTCGGCACGACGCGGCGATGCCAGGTTGGCAGGCCCGTACAGCGCGTAGACCACACCTGCCCCCTCGATGGCCTCGCGCCGGACCCCGCAGTGGCGGGTTTCCGAAGCAGTGCTCCAGCCGTCGCGCAGGCGCTCCGGTCCGATCGATTGTCCGTTCATCAGCCGGAATGTCAGCCAGCGTACTTCCGTTGTGGGTTTGCTCATTGCCGATCCGCCGCCTGTCCGCCACGCGCCATCGTGTCCCTGCCCGCCATTGCCGCGCCCGAAGGCCTGTGCACTGACCATACCCCCTTCCCATGTCGTAGGCGGCTGAGACTGGGACGTCAGGCACGCTTGGCAGCGCACAATGACGGCGCAAAAAAAAAAGCCCTGACCGAAGTCAGGGCTTTTCAATTGGAGGCCTCAAGCGGAATCGAACCGCTGTAAACGGATTTGCAATCCGGTGCATAGCCACTCTGCCATGAGGCCAACGTACCGCGCGCCAGGAATGGAGCCCCTGACATGACAAAACCCCGCGATGGGGCCTGTCGGAACATGGAGCGGGAAACGAGACTCGAACTCGCGACCTCAACCTTGGCAAGGTTGCGCTCTACCAACTGAGCTATTCCCGCATAGGCTGTCATGATACCGGAAGCCCGGAACTCACACCAGCGATTTCACACCTGATTTCACTTTTCTGACTGCGCGAAAAGCCTTGTGGCTCAACGGGCCCCGCCTTGCCAAGTGCGGGAGAAAAACAAGGCCCCAACCGGGGCCCTGTAGAATCTGGAGCGGGAAACGAGACTCGAACTCGCGACCTCAACCTTGGCAAGGTTGCGCTCTACCAACTGAGCTATTCCCGCAGATTCTTCGACCTGCGTCGAAGGAGCGCTATTGTGTCGAAGTTCCTTCACGCCGTCAACCGTCTTCCGATGGCGTGCGACGCGCGGCTGGATCGGCCGGGGCCCGCTGCCAGATTGCATACAGCGTCCCGACGATCTCCATTCCCTGCTCGAATGCCGAGAATCTGGCCTGCACCTTGCGGGGCCGGCGGCGCAGGTCGTTGTTGGCCATCAGCTCGCCAGACCGGTCTGCAGGTGCCGCCTGGGCCTTCTGCAGGTACTGCTTCTCGAGGTACTTCTCGATCCCGGGAAGGTTCGATAATAGATGGGCCCCGTTGTGCCAGGGCATCAGTACCGCAACCAGGTCGTTGCGTTCTGCGATCTGGATGGCGATGTCCAGGAAGGACTCCACGATGGACCGGAGACAATGCGTCGCAAGCATGTCTTCCATGGGATTGATCGCGCGGATGATGAGGCAGCTGCCGGAAGCGTGCAGGGACGGCACGACCTCGATGTTCACCATGGCCATGCCCGCCAATCGTCGCTGCCTCGGATCGAACACGACCAGGTGGGCGTGACGCGCCTCCTGCCACATCGCAGCGCGATCGCGTGAGCATAGATTGGCGGCATGCTTGGCGAAGTACGCCGCCGGGTGCTTGGTCAACATCGCCTGCAGATGCGTGCACGATCCGGATGGGTCCGGGCGGCCATACCTGCCCTTCTCGCGCTTCACCAAGCGCAGGCAGACATCCAGAACGTGCTTGCGCATCTGCGCGAAGGCCTGATCCAGTGACATGACCGGTACCGCAGTGTGAGCGGACGGCGATGGCGGCAGCAGCCGCTGCAGCAGCCGCGCGGCGTCATCGGGAGCGAGGCTATGCAGAAAACGCTGCGCATGTTCGTCGAGGGCATCCGGCAATGCGCTGTTGAACAACCGATCCAGCTGCTCCAGGTACTCGCTGGTCTGCGCACCGTCCTCCGGCATGCTGGCGACTTCGCTGAAGGTGCTGCGCCGCCACTGGAGGATCTCTGGATCATTGCCTGCGGCAGCCAGCAGCAGGCCGAGATGGGCGGAGACCGACCACGGATCCCGCGCGGGATCCCGCAGCCGTTTTGATCGCAGGTCACGGAACGTTCGCGGCCCCTCATCCGCGCCGTGCTGGAACCGCGTTGCATGTTCGCTGGCACGTTTCAGCGCCAGCAGGCTGCTGCGCTCCAGCACGCCTGTGCGTTTTCTGATCGAGCGTTGCCAGGCCATCGGATGGAACGGCTCCAGCCTCCATCCATCCAGGTGCGACTGGAATCCGCGTGCCGCCGCCCAACTGCCACGGACAACATCCACGGACGTGCGGTAGACCATCGAAATGAGCTCCGCATCCACCTCGTCCAGCTCGACTGACGTTGTTCCCTGCCCGGCCAGCAACTGATCGACCGCGGGCTGCAACTGGCCCAGCCTGTCCTGCAGTGCTGTCGTCGAGATTGCGCCTGCGCGAAGGACCGATGCGAGCAGAAGTCCGCCGGTTCCCTCCAGCATCGCGGGCAACTGCGGCAGCAGGCGCGCCATCTCTTCGCGACGCTGCGTGGCCAGCGCATCGGAGTAGCGCGCCATGGCATCTGCATCGACGGTTCTCTGCGGGCACGGAATCACCTGGTGCGCCCGTCGTTCGACCACCTCCAGGACACATCGATGGTTCTGCATCATGAAGCCGAAGTTGTGGCGCTGGAAGGCGTCATCCGCCAGCAGCCGACACAGTTCGGGATCGCTGCCGCCCCACCAGGTCACCCCGTGCAGGCCCCGGGTAGCGAAGTACCAGTCGCGCAGCGCTTTTACCGAATCCAGGCGTTTGTCCTCAACCAGGTAACGCAGCAGTCCTGGACCGAGGGACGCCAGCACTTCCAGCTTCCGCAGCTCTGCAAAATCAGCAGGCGCAATGGCCGAATGCAGGTACTGGAATGCGTCCAGGCTCCCCTGTGCAAGCATTCGACCCACCCATTCGACCAGCACATCGACGTCCATGCCCGCTGTGCGCCCCGCAATGAGGGTCAACCACGCGTCCAGGCGATCGGCGTCACCGACGCGATAGCAGGCCTGGAACGCAACAACGTGGCCCGCTGCACCGAGATCATGGCGAACCAGCACCTGCAGGAATCGATCCAGCCGATCGGGCCGTCGCAGATACCGGCTGCAGGCCCCCAACTGCGTGAAGTCGAGGCAATGAGGTGCTGCCAGCAGAAGATCGATGGCGGCCTCCACATCTTCGGCCGGGACATCATCGCTCAGCTCGCCCAGCAACCGACAGCAAGTGGCAAGTGCATCGAGGCCTGCACCACACGCGATCAGATGATGGGCGATCCAGTCAGGCGGTGGAGCATGAAACCCCAGGTAGCCGCGCAGCGTGCGGATATCGGCAGGTGTGCGTGCGCCGGCTGCCCCCAGCACCCAGGCCCACGTCTTCGTCGGCGTGCGCCATAACAGATCACGTGCAGAATCGAATACCCCGTGCACCGGCGCAATGCCGGCACCGGCCAGCAGTGTCAGATTCGCGGCCAGACGCGCCGCATCAGATTCTTCCAGGTCGACATCATGAAGGCGCGCCAGGTGCGGCCGCGCCACGCCCGCGCGCCTCAGCTGGCGTACAACGGAACGCACCGGCTCGCGCAGCGTTCGCCGCGGCCGCCAGCCGACGCTCCATGTCCTGTGCGCGGTGTGCGCGGACTGCAGCCACTGCAGCTCTTCCTTGTGCTGGATGATGCCTTCATCCACCATCCACCGCGCAAACCATCCAGGCGCTTCAGACCGTCCAGCACACCGGTCGAGGTCCGTCAGCCGACGGAGGCCCAGGCGATGGGCAGCGATGAGCCAGCCGGCATCCCGCAGCTGCAGCGCCCGCAGTTCTTCCCACGACGTGGCTTCGAAGCGGCGCAGGGCGATGTCCAGGCTGCGGCTGTACATGCGTGCTTCCGCATGCAGGAACAGCCGTGCGTGGAACTGGCAGTACACGTACTGGCGGCCCTCGAACGTCCGGATCCGCGACAGCGCATGTCGCACGTACCTGAGCACCCATGGGAACGGCATGAACACCTGCACCAGAAGCGGCCACCCGCGGCCCTTGCCGGGATGCAGCGCGATGTCCGCCGGAATGCCCAGCGCACGGCGCGCCATGTCTTTCTCGTTGACCACAGTCGAGTCCTGCCCGCGCAGCGCATCGGCCACTGCGATGCGGAAGCTGCGGATGCGGTTGCGCGGTGCTTCGGGCCGGTCATCCGTCCGCTCATCGTCGATGTCGTCGTGGAACGCACCCGCGGATCGTCCCCGGCAACGCTCCAGCATCCGATCACGGTACGCCCGGTAGGCGGTCTGCCCACCGTGCTGCCTGGTTTCGTGCACAGCCTCCATCTGCCAGCCCTTGCCCCGCTCCCTGCGTCACCCCGACGACTACAGCGGATGATATCCATTCGGCCCGGTCCGCAATGGCGGGCAGGAGCGTCCGGCCTGACCCGAAACGAAAAACGCCCCCTTGCGGGAGCGTTCTTTCTTGAATCTGGAGCGGGAAACGAGACTCGAACTCGCGACCTCAACCTTGGCAAGGTTGCGCTCTACCAACTGAGCTATTCCCGCAGATTCCGTTCGACCTGCGTCGAAGGAGCGCTATTGTGTCGAGATTGCAGCAATGCGTCAACAGAAATCTTGTCGGCGATTCCCGTTTTCCGTTCAGGTTCGGATGAGCGGAAAGCCTGGCAATCCAGGGCCGGCACGACATAAAAAAAGAGAGGCCAGAGGCCTCTCTTTCAGAATCTGGAGCGGGAAACGAGACTCGAACTCGCGACCTCAACCTTGGCAAGGTTGCGCTCTACCAACTGAGCTATTCCCGCTTGGGAGGCGAAATTCTACCCATTCTGGAAGGGGCGTCAAGGCCTTTTTTCAACCGCGCGCATCCAGCAACCAGCGCGCTTCGCACCCGGATGGGCATCCGGTCTGCCGCGGGTCAACCGTTGCCCAGCTTCTTCTGTCGTGAGCGCTCGCGTGCGGCACGCTCGTCCTCGCGCAGGCTCGGCCAGGCCGCGTGCAGATACTGCAGGCCGGACCACAGCGTCAGCACCGCCGCGATGGCCAGCGTCCAGTCACCGATGTGGAAGATCGGCCAGCCCATCCAGATGTCCTCGACCGCCACGCTGGGCGCCACGGAGTACAGCAGGCACAGCAGCGCGACCATCTGCGCCGTTGTCTTCACCTTGCCGATCATCGCCACCCGCACTTTGGCACGCTGGCCAAGCTCGGCCATCCATTCGCGCAATGCCGAGACCGCGATTTCGCGGCCAACGATGACGGCGGCCCAGAACGCCATCCACGGCGTCGGATGCCCCTGCACGATCAGGAACAGCGCCACCGCCACCATCAACTTGTCCGCCACCGGGTCGAGAAAGGCGCCGAACGCCGATTCCAACTGATAGCGGCGGGCGATCCAGCCATCGAGCCAATCGGTGATCGCGGCCAAGCCGAAGATCGCCGCCGAAGCGAAGTTGGTCCAGGTGTAGGGCAGGTAGAACACCAGCACCAGCACCGGGATCATCACGATCCGCAACAGCGTCAGCCAGGTGGGCAGGGTCAACTTCATGCTTGCGCGCTTCTCTCTCTAATCGGCCGCATCGGGCGTGGCCAACCCGTGCAGGTTAGCGTAGATACGGGCCGCGAGGGCATCATTGATGCCTTCCACCTTGGCGATCTCCGCTTCACCGGCTGCCTTCAGGCCGACCAGCCCACCGAAATGCTTCAGCAGGCTGGCGCGACGACGCGGGCCGATGCCCGGAATGTCTTCCAGCCGGCTGGTCATGCGCGCCTTCTGCCGGCGGCCGCGGTGACCGGTGATGGCGAAGCGGTGCGCCTCGTCGCGCACCTGCTGGATGAACTGCAGAGCGGGGTTGGCGGCACCGGGGCGCAGCTCGCGGCCGTCGGGCATGACCAGCGCCTCATGACCGGCGCGGCGCTCCACGCCCTTGGCCACGCCCACCAGCAATACGCCCTCCACGCCCAGGTCGGCCAGCGCAGCCTGCGCCTGCGCCAGCTGGCCGGCGCCACCGTCGATCAGCAGCACGTCGGGCAGTACGCCCTGCTCTTCCACGGCACGGCGGAAGCGACGATCGATGGCCTGACGCATGGCGGCATAGTCGTCGCCCGGCTCGATGCCGCTGATGTTGTAGCGGCGATATTGGGCACGCACCGGACCGGCCGCATCGAAAACCACGCAGGACGCCACGGTCGCCTCACCCAGCGTGTGGCTGATGTCGAAGCACTCCACGCGCTTGACCGGCTCGGCCAGGCCCAGCATCTCGCGCAGGGCTTCGCTGCGTACGTGTTGCGCGTTGCGGCTGTTGAGCTCGGTGGCCAGCGTCAGCTGCGCGTTGCGGCTGGCCAGCTCCACATAACCGGCGCGCTCGCCACGCACGCTCCACTTCAGCTGCACCTTGCGCTCGGCCGAAGCAGACAGCGCGGCCATCAGCAGATCGGCATCCGGAATCTCGCGATCCAGCAGGATCTCGCGCGGTGGCTCGAACTCGATGTAGTACTGGGAGACGAACGCCGCCAGCACTTCCTGCGGGCTGTCCTCGCCATTGGTGCGGGGGAAGAACGGGCGGGTGCCCAGGTTGCGCCCATCGCGGAATGCCAGCAGCAGCACGCAGGCCTGCGATCCCTGCATGGCCACGGCCAGCACGTCCAGGTCGGCGGCGCGGCCATCGACGTACTGGCGGGTCTGCATGCTGCGCAGCGACGAAATCAGATCACGCAGGCGCGCGGCCTGCTCGAACTCCAGCGCTTCACTGGCGGCCTGCATCTGCTCACCCAGTTCACGGGTCAGCTCATCGCTCTTGCCTTCCAGGAACAGCGCCGCGCGGCGCACCGACTCGGCATACTCGCCTGCCGGCACCAGCTCGACGCACGGGGCACTGCAGCGGCCGATCTGGTACTGCAGGCACGGCCGGGAGCGGTTGCGGAACACGCTGTCCTCACAGCTGCGCAACTTGAACAGCTTGTGCATCAGGTTCAGCGTCTCGCGCACCGCGGTGACACCCGGATACGGCCCGAAATAGCGGCCGGGGATCGCACGCGGCCCCCGGTGCAGGGCGATGCGCGGCCATTCCTCGCGGGTCAGCAGCACGTGCGGGTAGGTCTTGTCGTCGCGCAGGGAGACGTTGTAGCGCGGTGCCAGCGACTTGATCAGCTGGTTTTCCAGCAGCAGCGCCTCGGCCTCCGAGCGCGTGACAGTCACATCCATCCGCGTGATCTGCGAGATCATCGACATGATCCGCGCGTTCTTCGGGCTGCCATTGAAATAGCTGCCCACCCGGTTGCGAAGCGCGCGTGCCTTGCCGACGTACAGCAGGGTGTCGTCGGCGGCGTACATGCGGTACACCCCGGGGGCGGTACTGAGTTGGGCCGCGAAGGCCTTGCCGTCGAAGGCCGGGACGGGAACGTCGGTCATTCGCTGATCGGTACTTCGCTGAGTACGCCACTGTCCGGGTCGAAACGCAGCACGGCGTGCGCGTCGGTCTCGGCGATCCACACCGCGCCCGCGCCCACGGCCAGGCCGGCCGGGCCATGCAGGCGCCGTGGCAACGGTTGCGTGGTCAGTTCGCCGCCGCCCAGGCGCAGCGTGCGCAGGCGACCGTTGCCGGTATCGGCAATCCACAGCAGCGGTGCGCCCGGACTCAACGCAATCGCCTGCGGGAACTGCAGGCTGGCCTGGGCACGCGGGCCGTCGGCTTCGCCGAAGCGCCATGTGCCCTGCCCGAGCAGCGTCTGCACCAGATCCCCACGCAGCTGCAGCGCGCGGATCGAAGACCCCAGCGCATCGGCCACGTACAGGACCTGTTGTACTACGGCAAGCGCGGTGGGTTGCGCGAAGGCAGCCAGATGCCCACTGCCGTCACGCTCGTCGATCGCGCCACTGCCTGCGCGCCATTGCAGGCTGCGCTGGCCGAGGTGGTAGCTCCAGATCCGGTTGTCACCCGCCATGGCGATATGCAGCTGGTTGTCGGCGATGGCGAGGCCGACCGGATGATCCAGCGGCACCTGTCGCGGCTGGGCGACAGGCCCTTCCACCGGCGCGCCCGGGCGTCCATTGCCGCACAGGGTGTCGACCAGACCGGTCAACAGGTTGATCCGGCGGATGGCGTGGTTGCCGGTGTCGGCGACGTACAGGGCGTCGCGCTCGAGCACCAGTGCCTGCGGCCTGTGGAAGGCGGCCTCGGCCAGATTGCCATCCATGAAATCCGCGGTCCCCAGCCCGAACTGACGAAGCACGCGGCCGCCGTGGCTGCATTCGAGAATGCGGTGATGGCCGCTATCAGCGATGTACAGGCGCTCGGTGCTGACCGCCAGGCCCAGCGGAAAGCGCAACGCATGCCGCGGCTCGGGGTGCAGCTCGTTGCCACCGCGCGGCGGGGCCGAGGGTGCACCCTCGCACAGTGCGTTCAGCGCGCGCTCGAGCTCGCCGGCAGCGCCCTGCCCGACCAGCCGCTGCCGCTCGCGTCCCTGCGCGTCGAGAAGGATCAGGGTCGGCCACGCGGTGACACCGAAACGGCGCCAGCCGTCCCAATCCGCATCCAGCAGTACCGGGGCGGTCAGGCCCTGGCGGCGCAGCAGTTTCAACGCGGCATCGGCGTCGCGCTCGAAGTCGAAGCGCGGCACCTGCAGCACCAGCGGCTGCAGCTTGCCCGGATGGCGCGACAGCCATTGGCCGAACTCGGCCAGGCGTTGTGCGCTCCAGGCAGAGGCAGCGTTGACGAACAGCAGCGCGACCGGCCGGCCGCGCAGTTCCGCCAGGGTGCAGGGGGTGGCGTTGAGCCAGGTGGCGAACTCGGGCAGGTCCGGGACAGGCTGGGCGTTCATGCCCTGATTATGCCGGAGTCGACGTCATGCAACAGTCGTGCCACCGCACGTTCTGCCGCTTGGTCAACCAGGGCCCAGACCTGCTCGAAATGATCGCTGCCACCGGTATACGGATCCGGAATGGCGGCCGCGCCCTGCCCGCCTGACCATGGCAGGTACAGGGCCAGGCGCTGGCGCTCCTGCGCGGTGGCCAGCCGCCCGGCATCACGCAGGTTGGCCTCATCGGCGCAGAGAATCCAGTCGAAGCGCTGGAAGTCATCGGCGCGCAGCTGGCGGGCACGCAGCCCGCTGATGTCAACGCCATGGCCGGCTGCGCAGGCGATCGCCCGCCGGTCCGGCGGCTCGCCCACATGCCAGTCGCCGGTGCCGGCCGAATCGACCTGCACACGGCCGGCCAATGGGGATGCCTCCAGGCGCGCGCGCAATGCCCCCTCGGCCATCGGCGAGCGGCAGATGTTGCCCAGGCAGACGACCAGCAGCTTCATTGCGGGGTCATGGCCCGCAGCACCGCCTCGGCCCGCTCCAGGTCCTCCGGGGTGTCGATGCCAGGCGGAAACGCTTCAGGCGAGATGGCGACGCTGATCGGGAAGCCGGCTTCCAGCACGCGCAGCTGCTCCAGCGCTTCGATCTGCTCCAGCCGGCCCGGCGGCATCGCCGCGACCTGCTGCAGGAAGCCGGCGCGATAACCGTAGATGCCGATGTGACGAAGCCACTGGTGGCCTTCAGGCAGGGCCTCGCGACTGCGTGCGAAACCGTCCCGGTGCCAGGCGATCGGGGCGCGGCTGAAGTACAGCGCCTCGTTGCGCACATTGCGCACCAGCTTGACCACGTTCGGATCGAACAAGGTCTCGGCGTCCTCAACCGTCGTAGCCAGGGTCGACATCGGCGCCGCGCCATCGACCAGCGCCTCGGCCACGGCGCGGATGCCGGCCGCCGGCGCGAACGGCTCATCGCCCTGCAGGTTCACCACCACGGTGTCGTCGTCCCAGCCGGCGATGCGCGCGCACTCGGCCAGGCGATCCGTGCCGGATGCATGCGATGCGGCGGTCATCGCCACCTTCACTTCGCCCAGGCCGGCCAGTGCGTCGGCGATCCGCTGATCGTCGGTGGCCACCCATACCTCGCGAGCGCCAGCCAACAACGCACGGCGCGCCACGTGCAGCACCAGCGGCTCGCCGCCGAGCAGGCGCAGTGGCTTGCCCGGCAGCCGCGAGGCGGCATAGCGGGCGGGGATGGCAACGACGAATTCAGTCATGCGGGCGGTACTCGGCAGGCTCGTTACAACGGGAATGTGGCCAGCGGCGCCTGATTGCAAGCGTCGCCCGGCCCCTCAGTTCGGTCGCAGCTTGTCCAGGCGATCGGTCAGCGCCACCCAGAACGCGGCAGGCAGTTCAGCGCGCAACGGCACGGCGTAATGCCAGTCATTGCCGAACGCGCGGCACTTCACGGCGTCCTTCTCGGTCATCAACACCGGCAGCTGGCTGCCAAAGGACAGTTCCTGCGGCTGGTAGGCATGGTGATCGGCGAAGGCATGCGGCACCACGCCGATGCCACGCGCGCGCAGCATGTCGAAGAAGCGCTGTGGATGGGCGATGCCCGCCACGGCATGCACGCGCTGGCCCTTGAAATAGCCCAGCGGGCGCGCACGCCCCCCCGCGAGAGGCTGTGCGGTGTCGATATGCAGGGCCATCGGCCATTGACCGAATCCGCAGGCCTGCGCCGCGCCGTCCTCATCCGTCTGGCCCAGGTTGACCACGCGGAAATCGCACTCGGCAGCGCGGCTGACCGGCTCGCGCAACGGGCCGGCCGGGATCATCCGGCCGTTGCCGTAGCGGCGCTGCGCATCCACCACTTCGATTTCGATGTCACGCGCCAGCCGGTAGTGCTGCAGGCCGTCGTCGCAGACGATCACATCGCAACCGGCCTCGATCAGCGCACGGCCCGCCGCCACCCGATCGCGATCGACGCGCACCGGCACGCCGGTCTTCCAGGCAATCAGCACCGGCTCATCGCCGCCGGTTGCAACCGGCGTATCGGCCTTTACCCACTGCGCCTTGTCGGCGTTCTCGCGGCCATAACCACGGCTCGCCACGCCTGGCGTCCAGCCGGCCGCGCGCAGCCGCTCGACCAGGGCGATGGTCAACGGCGTCTTGCCGGTGCCGCCAGCGGTGATGTTGCCGACCACGATGACCGGCACCGGCAACGTGTGGCGCTTGCGCCAACCGCGCTGGTACAGGCGTCGCCGCAGCGCGGTGACGCCGGCATACAGCGGGGCCAGCAGGCGCATGGGCCATGGAACCGAACTGCCGTCATACCAGTACGGCGGGGTCTGGGTACCCTTGCCTGCCATCAGTCCTGCCTTTCGCGGAACTGCATGCTGTGCAGGTGCTGGTACAGGCCACCCATGGCAAGCAGCTCATGATGGGTGCCACGTTCGACGATGCGGCCGTGATCCATCACCAGCACCTGGTCGGCGTGTTCGATGGTGGACAGGCGGTGGGCGATCACCAGCGTTGTGCGCTCCGGCATCAGTCGCTGCAGCGCGTCCTGCACCAGCCGTTCGGATTCATTGTCCAGCGCCGCGGTGGCTTCATCCAGGATCAGGATCGGCGCATCACGCAGGATCGCGCGGGCGATCGCCAGGCGCTGGCGCTGGCCACCGGACAGCAGCGCACCGTTCTCGCCCACCGGCGTCTGCAGCTGCTGTGGCATGCGTGCGATGAACTCCCAGGCGTTGGCCGCTTCGGCCGCGGCACGGATCTGCTCGTCGGTCGCATCCATGCCATAGGCGATGTTGGCAGCGATGGTGTCGTCGAACAGCATGACCTTCTGCCCGACGATCGCCACCTGCCGGCGCAGGTCAGCCAGCGGATAGTCATCCAGGGGTACGCCGTCCAGCCGGATGACGCCGCCATTGGGTTCGTAGAACCGTGGCACCAGCCGGATCAGGCTGGTCTTGCCGCTGCCGGAACGACCAACGATGGCGGTGACCGTTCCGGGCCTGGCAACGAAACTGATGTCATCCAGGGCGATGCCGCTGTCTTCGCGATAACGCAGCATCACGTGCTCGAACGACAGTTCACCGCGTACGCGCTGCACGACATGCGTGCCGTCGTCGCGCTCGACCGGCATGTCGATGATGCCGAACAGGCGCTCGGCCGCCGCGACGCCACGCGAGATCGAGGTCTGCACGCTGGTCAGGCGCCGCAGCGAAGGGATGATCGCCATCATCGAGGTCATCAGGCCCATGAACTGGCCCGCATTGAGCTTGCCGGCCAGTGCTTCGCGGGTGGACACCCAGACGATCACCGCCAGGGCCAGCGCAGCGAGGAACTGGACCACGCTGGACGCGGCGGCACGCGTCACTTCGACTTTCATGTTCAGCGCGAGCATGCGGTTGGCCAGGCGCGAGTAACGGGCGATCTCATGCGCCTGCGTGCCATGCACCTTCACTTCCTGCTGCGCGGCGAGCGACTGTTCCGCCGTCTGCGCCATCGTGCCCATGCCGTCCTGGATGCCGCGGCTGATGCGGCGGTAGCGCTTGCCGACATAGGACACGATGCCGCCGATCAGCGGCACCACCAGCAGCATCGCCAGGGTCACCTTCACGCTCATCTGCAGCATCACCACCAGCATGGCGATGATGGTCAGGGTGTCGGCGACCACGGTCTTCAGTGCGTCGGCGCTGGCCTGGGTGACCTGCTCGGTGTCGAAGTTGAGGCGGCTGACCATCACCGGCGTCGCCTCGTTGTCGAAGTGCGAAGACGGCAGGTGCAGGTACTTCTGCAGAACCTGCTCGCGCAGGTCGCGGACCACGCTGCGCCCGGTCTTGGCCAGCGTGTAGTCGCTGACCCAGGTGGCCAGGCTGCGCATCAGGAACAGGCCCAGGATGGTCAGCGGCAGGATCACCGCCATGCGCGGCTCCGGGTTGACGAAGCCCCGGTTGACCAGCGGCTCCATCAGCTTGGTGAAGTGATAGCCGGCCAGTGCCTCGACCACCATCGCGATGACCGCGGCCACCATGAACACCCAATAGGCCCGTGTATAGCCCAGCAGGCGTTTGTAGATCGGCCACACCGGCGCGTGTTTGGAACTCATGGACGCACCTCTGGCGCAGTGGCGATTGCAATACGGCGGAAACCGAGCTGACCGAGCGCATCCTGCGCGGTCACGACGGCCTGGTAGGGAGTACGCGCATCGGCACGCAGCAGCACGGTCTGTTCGCGATCACTGCCCGCTACAGCGGCAATGGTCTGCTTGACCGACTCGACATCGCTGCGCAGCACTTCCTGGTCATTGATGAAATAGCGGCCGTCGGCGTTGATCAGCACGCTCAACGAACGCGGCGGTTCGTCGGTGTGCTGCTGGCTGGCGGTGGGCAGCTGCACCTGCAGCGTCGAACGTGCATCGAAGGTGGTGGTGACCACGAAGAAGATGATCAGCACCAGGATGACATCGATCAGCGGTACCAGATCGATATGCGGCTCATCCTGGGATCGGTCGTTGCCGATACGCATCGATCAGGCCTTCGCCGGGGCGGGCGCAGCGGCACGTGCAGCCGATGCCGGTGCGGGCGCCATCACGCCGGGACGGCCATCGAGCGTATCCAGCAACGCGCTGGCTTCCTGTTCCATCTCCACCACGTAGCCGTGGATCCGGCCCTTGAAATAGCGATGGAACATCAGCGCAGGAATCGCCACGATCATGCCGGTAGCCGTGCAGACCAGGGCCTTGCCGATGCCACCGGCCAACTGGTTCACATCGCCCACGCCGTGGTCGAGGATGCCCAGGAACATCTGGATCATGCCGATCACCGTGCCGAGCAGGCCCAGCAGCGGGCCGGCCGAGGCAACGGTGCCGAGCGCGTTGAGGAACCGCTCCATGCGGTGTACCAGGTGGCGGCCGGTGTCCTCGATGCGCTCGCGGATCTGGTCGCGCGGACGATTGCGTGCTTCCAGCGCGGCGGCCAGCAGCGCTCCCAGTGGCGAGTTGGCACGCAGCGTCTGCAGATGGGCAGGGTCGAGCTTGCCGCGCGCAGCCCAGTTGCGCACTTCCTGGCCCAGCCCCGGTGGCAGCACTTCAGCGCGCCGCAGGGACCAGAAGCGCTCCAGGACGATTGCCAAAGCCAGTACGCCCAACAGCAGCAGCGGCACCATCGGCCAGCCACCGGCCTTGACCAGTTCCCACACGTTTCAACCCTCCGGCCCAGCGGCCGCCTGTTCGATCGGCGATAGGATAGCAGCCGACCGCGCCCGCCCAGCGGCATCCCACCACCGGGCCGCGTGGATGCGCTGTTCACGCAGCTGCAGGCCTTGTGCGCCAAGCCATATGCGGATCGCGCCGGATTCGGCCGTAGCCAGCACTTCGGCGCCCACGGCGCGCCAGCGCTGCACCACGTCACGTTTCGGGTGGCCAAAACGGTTCCGGTGCCCGGCCGAGACCACGGCCAGCCGGGGAGCCACCGCTGCCACCCAGGCCGGATCCGAACTGCCCCCGCTGCCATGATGCGGCACCAGGACCACGTCCGCGCGCAGCTCGCCGGGCGCCCGCCCCACCAGGCGCCGTTCGGTCGCCGCGCCGATGTCGCCGGCCAGCAGGATCACGCCATGTGCACTGGCGATGCGCAGCACGCAGCTGTCCTCGTTGCCGGCCGTCGGCACGTCGGGCCCGGGATGCAGCACCTCGAAGTCCACCCCGTCCCACCGCCAGCGAACGCCGCGATGGCAGCTGCCGGCACCGTCGAGGCTGCTGCCTGGGGG
Source organism: Stenotrophomonas sp. GD04145 (assembly GCF_029835135.1). Lineage (NCBI taxonomy): Bacteria > Pseudomonadati > Pseudomonadota > Gammaproteobacteria > Lysobacterales > Lysobacteraceae > Stenotrophomonas > Stenotrophomonas sp. GD04145. The sequence continues at coordinate 161,826 of NZ_JAODZG010000004.1, forward strand.
TGCCAGCAGCTCCAGGTGCGGCAGCTGCCGCCGCAGCCGCGGCAGTGCGCCGGTGTGATCCAGATGGTCATGACTGAGCACTACGCGACCAGGCGGCACCTGACCCAGCGCACGAACGGCCGGCAGCAGGACCCGTTCGTCGCCATCGCCACCGATCGCAGGGCCGACGTCGTACCACAATGCATGCCGTGCCGTGCGCACCAGCACCGCCGTGCCCTGCCCGACATCATGTACCAGCAGCTGCACCTCCCCGGCAGCCGGTATGTCACGTGACGGCCATGACAGCGGCAGGCACAGCAGCGCGCCGGCCAGCACGCCGCCGGCCCCGCGCGGCAGCAACCACCAGAACAGGCCCGCCAAGGCCGCTGGCACGGTCCACGCCGGAGCCTCGGCCAGCCACCACATCGCCTGCGGGTGGTCTGCCAGCGGCTGCAGGGCCTGCCAGCTGAGGTCGAACAGCCAGGACGCTGCGCGCCAGGGCCATCGTCCCGCCCCGCTGTACAGGGCATCCAGAGCGGTGCCAAGCAGTGCCAGTGGCACCACCAGCAGGCTCCACCACGGGATGACCGGCAGATTGACCAGAGGCCCCAGGCGCGCGGCGCCTCCGAACAGGGCCACGCACAGCGGCAGGAGGCCGAGACTGGCCACCCCCTGGGCCGCGAAGAAGGCCTGCAGGCGGCTCCCCACACTGTCGGCGCTTGCCGTCGGCAGGCACCACAGCAGCCAGAGCACGCCACCGAAGCTGAGCCAGAAGCCGGCCGACAGCACGGACAGTGGTGCTGGCAACAGCAGCACCAGGGCCGCCAGTGACACGGCCTGGACCACGTCGGGAGGTCGCCGCCCCCCGCGTGCCAGGGCGATCAGCCCGATCATCAACGCCGTGCGTACGGTCGGCAGTTCCGCGCCGGCCACCAGGGCATAGCCGGCCGCTGCCAGCGCGGCGGAACACGCGGCGGCCTGCGGACGCGGCCAATGACGGGCCAGCGACGGCAACAGCCACCACACTGCGGTGCACAGCAGTGCCGCGCAGCCACCCACCAGGCCCACGTGGAAGCCCGAGATGGCGATCAGGTGGGTCAGCCCCAGCGCACGCAACTGATTCCAATCGGTGTCGGACAGCCATCGGGTATCGCCCAGCGCGAGCGCGCGGATGAAGCGCGATGCGGGGCCGGGAACCTGCATTGCAATCGCATCGCTGCTGCCCTCGCGCCAGGCCAGCAGCCCGTCCGGCGCCTGCAGTTCACGCGCACTGCCCGCTGCACGCACCGTGCCGTGACCGGCAATGCCCGCCAGCACGGCATGACGTTCGGCGTCGAAGCCGCCAGGATTGATCCGCGAGCGTGGCGCCCGTAGCCGCAACGGCAACCGCCACTGCGCCCCCGCACGGACCTGATGACGGCCCCCACCCTCAACGCGCGTGCGGGTTCCGGGCCATGGATCGCTCCAGGTGATCTGCAGGCGCTTGCCCGCCAGTGCGGGATGCCCCGGTGCATCGCCGACCTGCAGGACGAAACGGGTATGGCCGCCCGCCCTTACCGGCAGATCGACGACGCGCCCGCTGACCACGGCATCGCGGACCGGCATGGCCGGCGGCAGTTGCTGCTGCAGCGTCCATTGACCATGCAGGGCCGCCCACGCTGCGCCGAACAGCAGCGCGGCAACCGCGCGGCCGCGCCACGGCAGCGCCCACCCCAGGCCGGCCACGGTGCTCGCCAGCGCGCAGCTCCAGAGCGGTGGCAACGCGGGCAGCAGCACGCACGCCAGGGCGCCGCTGACGAACGCGGCAGTGCAGACCCCGCCAATGGGAGCGGGCAACGGAGTATCGGCGGCCATCGCATCAGCCTGCCGCGTGCTGCCCCTGTCCTCCTATCAGGCAACGACCCGCGCAGCGGTCAGCGCCGCACGCTGCCGCGATGGAAATTGACCCGGAAGCTGGCGCCGCCGCCGACGGCTTCACCCACACTGACCGAGCCACCGTGATGCTGGACGATCTCCTTGACCAGGTGCAGGCCCAACCCGCTGCCACTGCCCGCCGCACGCAGTCGATGGAAGGGCTCGAAGATCGCCTCGCGGTCGCCGACCGGCACGCCCGCGCCCTGGTCGCTGACTTCCAGCAGACCGGTCCGGTCGAGACGTACGCAGATCGTGCCACGCCCGCCGCCATGGACGATGGCGTTGTGCACCAGATTGGCGATGACCCGCCCCAGCGCCAGGCTGTCGCCGTGGATCCACACCGGCGTCTCTGGTGCGTCCACCTCGAAACCGTAGCCAGCGCCCACCACCAACGGAGCCAGTTCGGCCGCCGCTTCGCGCACCACCAGGGCCAGATCCAACCGTTGCATCGCACTGGTGTTGCGATCCAGCCGCTGCAGATCCAGCAGGTGCTCGGCCACGTTGCCCAGGCGCGCAATGTCGGTCAGCAACTGCGATTTCAACTCGCCCTGCGGCAGCTGCGACAAGCGCGCCTGCACCACGGCAATCGGCACGCGCAGCTCATGCGCGGCATCAGCAAGAAACTTGTCACGCGCCGCATAGCCCTGCTGCACCTTGTCGATGGCATCGTTGAACGCCTCCACCAGCGGTGCTACCTCGGTCGAGACCAGCTGCGCGTCCAGCCGCGCGCCCGGCTGGCCGATGTCCAGTTCCTTGGCCTGCTGCGCGGAGCGTCGGACACCTCGCATCGCGCGGTGGATCACGGTCGGCATCACCAGCAGGGTGACCACGATCAGCGGCAGGAAGAACCACAGGCCAATCAGGCGCAGCACCATCAGCGCGCCATCCAGCAGGCCGCCCTTCGGTGCGCCCCCCACCATCACCGTGATGCGACGCCCGTCCTCGTTGCGGATCATCACCCGCGCCACGTCCAGATAGGGCGGCACCAGTGAACCCAGTTCGGTGGCACCCAGCGTCGGCAGCCGCGCCAGCAGCGGCGCATGGATCGCCGGTACCTTGCCACGCTCGAGCCAGGCTCCCCGGTCATCGACGGCGGCGAACCAGAGGTTGCCACCGGCGCGCGCATCCAGCTTCTGCCAGCGTGCCTCGTCCAGCGCCAGGCCCCCATCCTGGCTGTGCACGGCCTTGGCCACCGCCTCGGCGGTGAACATGTCCATGCCCCAGGAATCCTTGTCACCCCAGGTGAGGATCAGTGCGACCACGGCGAACAGCACGGTGAACGCCTGCGCCAGGAACAACCGCCAGGCCAGGCCGAGGGTGATCGATCGGATCGGTCGCGCCATGTCAGGCCTCCGCCAGCAGGTAGCCGACGCCGCGGATGACATGGATCTCCACGCCAGCGCCCGCCTGTTGCAGCGCCTTGCGCAGTTTGGAGATGTGCGCATCCAGCGCGTTGGACTGGATCTCGTCATCGAAACCGTAGACCGCCGCCTCCAACGCGCTGCGCGTGACCGTGCGCCCTTGCCGCATCGCCAGCGCCTGCAGCACCAGCACCTGGCGGCGCGGCAGTGCCAGCGTCTGGCCCTGCACCTGCGCCTGCAGCGATTCGAAGTCGAATTCCAGCTGCCCGAGCCGCAGGCTGGGGGTGACCATCGCCGATGGCCGACGCGATACCGCGCGGATGCGTGCCATCAGTTCTTCGATCGCCACCGGCTTGACCAGATAGTCATCGGCACCGACATCCAAGCCCTCGACCTTGTCCGACAGCGTGCCCTTGGCGGTCAGCATGATCACCGCCAGATTCGGCCGCAACGTGCGTGCGGTGGCGACGAAGGTGGCACCATCGCCGTCCGGCAGCTGGCGGTCGAGCAGCATCAGCTGGTGCACCGGTTCGCGCAACGCGATGGCGGCTTCGGCGAGGCTGCCGACCACGTCGGCGACCACGCCCTGCCGCTCCAGCCCGGACTGCAGGGCCCGCGAGAGGTCGGGATCATCTTCGACCAGAAGAATGCGCATGGAGGTCTCTGCTGCGGGAAACGGTTCGGATCATTGTGCCAGCCAGGGCCCGGTCGCGCTCCGTATGCATCGACGCAATGTTGCGACAATGTTGACACCGCAGCATGCAGCCTCATCCCCTGCAAAGCTGTCGATCGATGCCCTTGTCGCCCTCTGCCCTGCTGCGCCCGATGCTGTTCTCCGCCGTGCTGTCGATGCCGCTGCTGGCCCAGGCGGCGGAACAGACACCCGGCGTGAAGGCCGGGATCACGGTCGGCGCGACATCGGGCGCCTACGCGCACTACGACGTCAAGCCATTGGTCGTGCCCGCCCTCTCCTGGCAGGGCGAGCGCTTCTTCGCCAGCCCCGGCTCGCTGGGCATGTACCTGTACAAGGGCCAGGGCCTGCGCCTGTCGGCGGCGCTCACGCCCTACACGCTGCGCTTCAAGACCGATGACGTGAACGATCCACAGCTGCGCCGCCTGCACAGCCGGCAGATGTCGGCGATGGGAGGCATCAATGCCGAATACAGCGCCGACTGGGGCATCGTCGAAGCCAGTGTGATGCGCGAGATCAGCGGCCATGGTGGCGGCCTGGAATCAAGCCTGTACTACAGCTATCCGCTGCAGGCCGGTCGTTTCACCTGGGTGCCGAGGGCCGGAGTGGTGCATTCCAGTGCGCGCCTGCTCGATTACTACTACGGCATCAGCGACGAGGAAGCACTGCGTTCGGGCCTGGCCGCCTACAGCCCCGGCAGCGCCACCTCGCCGAGCGTGCAGATCGCGGTCAGCACGCCACTGGGCAGCAGATGGCGCGCAACCGGCGTGGTGGCCAACCAATGGTTCGGCGATGCGGTCAAGGACAGCCCGATGGCGCGCCGTGGCAGCCAGACATCCGCCTTCATTTCCCTGATGCGTTCGTTCTGACCGAGCGCTCCCCGGAAGAGGAATCCCCATGGCCTCCCCCAGCCCCGCAACCGATGCGCACGCGATCCTGCGCGCCCCCGATCTGGACAGCGCCGAACGCGCGTATCTCGGCCTTCTGCCGGACCTGGACCACGTCGATGCGCTGACCCGTCGTGCAGTGGGCCTGTCGAAGGTAGCCGACGCGGCACGCGGCTACGCCCTGTCGATGACCCTGATCGGCCTTCGCCTGCAGGAACTGGAGATGGGTGAGCCCTGCGCGACGGAGCACCGCCAGGCAACACTGCGCAGCCTGCGCCAGGCCTTCAGCGCCTGACCGCCACCCAGAACGGCACCCGTACGCAGCCGATGCGGGCCACGCGTGTCCGAGTGTGCGGCATGCCGGCACGCAGGTGCGCCATCAGCGGCAGGTCGTCCAGGCCAGCACGGCACACAGGATGGCCACCCAGACCACGGCCTTGAACGTGCCCGCCAGCATGTTGCCGCCGAACAACAGTTCGAGCAGCGGGTTGGGCCTGGAAACGGGAACGTGATCGCTCATTGCAGCTGCTCCTTGTGATGGCCGCGATTGCGCGGTCGCCGCAATTCTACGCCTGCCCGGCGCGGATTCATCGGCGCCTGGCTGCGTTTGGCGGCTCGATCCCGGTGTTCGTCGCAGGCCGGCTGTGGTCCCGGCGGCGAAGTGCCAGTCTGCCTGCACTTTCCCCCTGGAGCACCGTGCCATGCCGATGCTTGCCCTGTTGCTACTGTGCGCTGGCGCGTTCGGTCACGCCACCAGTGCCGACGAGCCCGTGCTGGTCGATCTGCCCCTGCAGTCCGGATCATCGACGAGGTTGGCCCAGCCCGCCATGCAGCGCGAACTGGAACCTGCCAGCCTGCGGCTCTTCCACCTGCGGCAGGATCGACTGCTGCGGGTGGGACAACAATGCCTGTCGCAGGAACAGGCCGATGGCCATCGCGAAATCGTCGGCGAGGCACGCATGATCCAGCTGTGGGAGCGTATCGATGGGCACTGGCGGATACGGCGGACGCTCGTCATTGACCACCGGGCCACGCGGACGTGACATCACGCGGCCATTGCATGCGCCCATGAAAAAAGCCGGCGATGGCCGGCCTTTCGTATTACCACCGCTGCACCGGCAGGGCCGGGAGCCAGGTGGTGGGCGGTACAGGGTTCGAACCTGTGACCCCTACCATGTCAAGGTAGTGCTCTACCGCTGAGCTAACCGCCCATCGTGTTACTGCGGCCCGCCAGCGGGCCTCTTTACGTAAAAACCCGGCGCCAGGGCCGGGCTTTCAATTCACGACCGCCCTCTTTCGAGAACGTCGTGGTGGGCGGTACAGGGTTCGAACCTGTGACCCCTACCATGTCAAGGTAGTGCTCTACCGCTGAGCTAACCGCCCGTTTGGGGTCTGAACGTCCGCGAATGCGTCGGTGCAGGCCGCGTATATTACGGATGCCGGCCCGGAAGCGCAACACTTTTGTGAAGACGTGCGGCACTGTCGCGTTCAGCCCAGGCTGGCCTCCTTCAGCTGTCGGATCTGGTCGCGGACGCGGGCCGCGTCCTCGAATTCCAGGTCCTTGGCGTGCTGGTACATCTGCTGTTCCAGAGCCTTGAGACGCGCCGCCAGCTGCGCCGGCCCGAGCGCGCGGTAGTCGGCCACATCCTCGGCCACTCCAGGCCTGCCCTTGCCTTTTCCCTTGCGCGATTCCTTCTCGGCCGCTTCGGATCGGGCACCTTCCAGTACGTCGGTGATCGGACGCGCCACCGAGCGCGGAATGATGCCGTGCTCTTCGTTGTACTCGACCTGCTTGGCGCGTCGGCGGTCGGTCTCGTCGATCGCGGCCTGCATCGAACGGGTCACCTTGTCGGCATACAGGATGGCCTTGCCGCGCACATTGCGGGCCGCACGGCCGATGGTCTGGATCAGCGAACCGGTGGAACGCAGGAATCCCTCCTTGTCCGCGTCCAGGATCGCCACCAGCGACACCTCGGGCATGTCCAAGCCCTCGCGCAGCAGGTTGATGCCGACCAGCACGTCGAACTTGCCCAGGCGCAGGTCACGGATGATCTCCACGCGTTCAACGGTGTCCACGTCCGAGTGCAGGTAGCGCACGCGGATGCCATGCTCGGTGAGGTACTCGGTCAGGTTCTCGGCCATGCGCTTGGTCAGCGTGGTGACCAGCACGCGGTCGCCAGCCTTGATGCGCTCGTTGGCCTCGCTCATCAGATCGTCGACCTGGGTAGCGACCGGGCGGATCTCCACCATCGGGTCGATCAGGCCGGTCGGCCGCACCACCAGCTCGGTCACTTCGTCGCCCGACTCGCGCATTTCATACGGGCCCGGCGTGGCCGACACGTAGATGCTGCGCGGCGAGCGCGCTTCCCACTCCTCGAAACGCAGCGGGCGGTTGTCCAGCGCCGAGGGCAGGCGGAAGCCGAATTCGACCAGGGTTTCCTTGCGCGACCGGTCGCCCTTGAACATCGCGCCGATCTGCGGAATGGTCACGTGCGATTCGTCAATCACCAGCAGCGCGTCGGCCGGCAGGTAATCGAACAGGGTCGGCGGTGGTTCGCCCGGGCCCTTGCCGGTGAGATGCCGCGAGTAGTTCTCGATGCCGTTGCAGTAGCCGACCTCGGCCATCATCTCCAGGTCGAACTGGGTGCGCTGGGCAAGGCGCTGCGCCTCGACCAGCTTGTTCTGTGCGTAGAGCTGCTCAAGCCGCTCCTTCAGTTCCACCTTGATGGTCTCGATCGCCGCGAGCACGCGTTCGCGGGTCGTCGCATAGTGGGTCTTCGGGTAGACGGTGAAGCGCATCAGGTTGCGCAGGGTTTCGCCGGTGAGCGGATCGAACATCGTGATCTTCTCGACCTCGCCATCGAACAGCTCGATGCGCAGCGCCTCGCTGTCCGACTCCGCCGGGAACACGTCGATCACTTCGCCGCGCACGCGGAAAGTGCCGCGCTGCAGCTCGTATTCGTTGCGGGTGTACTGCAGCTGCGTCAGATGATTGATCAGGTCGCGCTGGTCGATGCGTTCGCCCTTGGACAGAATCAGGCGCAGCGACAGGTAATCCTCGGGCGCACCCAGGCCGTAGATCGCCGACACGGTGGCCACCACGATCGCGTCGGGCCGCGACAGCAGGGTTTTGGTCGCCGCCAGCCGCATCTGCTCGATGTGCTCGTTGATCGAACTGTCCTTCTCGATGAAGGTGTCCGACGACGGCACATAGGCCTCGGGCTGGTAGTAGTCGTAGTAGCTGACGAAATACTCCACCGCGTTGTGCGGGAAGAACGCCTTGAATTCACCGTACAGCTGTGCGGCCAGCGTCTTGTTCGGCGCCATGATCAGCGTCGGCTTCTGGATCTGCTGGATGACATTGGCGATGGTGTAGGTCTTGCCCGAGCCGGTCACACCCAGCAGCGTCTGCTTGGCGATGCCGGACTCGAAATTGCTGGTCAGCTTCGCGATGGCGTTCGGCTGGTCGCCCGCCGGTGAATACGGCGAGACGAGTTCAAAACTGTCGCTCATGATGTTGCCAGATCCCGGGAACGGCCAGTATACGGGGCATCCGGTGACGGCCGGCTGAGGGGAAGCCGGACACCCCGACGCGCCAACCTCCAATGGAGACCGGCCGGCGGGGCCGGCAGGCTGGGGGCATGCTCCAGACCCTCTGCAACCACCCCGCGCGCAAGGCCCGGGGGCTCCACCTGCCTGAAATGCTGGTGGTCCTGATGATCCTGTGCGTACTGCTGGCTGTGGCCTGGCGCCCCTGGCAGCGCGCGATGCGCCAGCTGCAGGCCGAATCCCTGCGTGCCCAGCTGGTCGGCAGCCTGTCGCTGGCGCGCAGCACCGCCATCACCGAGGGACGCCCGGTCACCGTGTGCGGCTCCGGCGACGGCAGCCGCTGCGACAACCGCTGGAGCCAGGGCTGGCGCGTTCAGGTTGAGCCGCGGGTGGCCAGCGGGGGAATGACCACCCTGCTGCACACCCAGGAGAACCGCCATCGCCATGTGGAACTGCGGGCGAGCGACCATCGCGCCCACATCCGATTCCGCGCTGACGGGCGCAACGCCGGCACCAACCAGTCCATCGTGCTGTGCGTGCAGGGCCTGGAACACAGCCGCGTGATCATCAACATCCCCGGGCGGATCCGGAGCCTGCGCCCACGCCTGCCTACGCCCTGCTGATCCGGCGCGGCATGCCCCAACGAAAAAAGCCGCGATTGCTCGCGGCTTTCTCGAAACTGGCGCCCGAAGTTGGACTCGAACCAACGACCCCCTGATTAACAGTCAAGTGCTCTAACCGGCTGAGCTATTCGGGCGGGGTGCGCATTCTAGCCAATTCCAGAAGCGGGGTGCAAGCCCCTTCCACACTCACCGCTGCCGTCTACCAGCACTCCGGGTTGGTCTTGCTGTCCGGCGTCTTGCGGCCCGCCTGATCGAGTTTCAGCGTGCCGCACGCGTCCTTGTCCTGGCCCGTTTCCGGAACCGCCTGCAGGGTATAGGTCCCGGCGGTCGCCTTGCCGTCGAATGATATGGCATAGCGGGCCGAGCCCTGCCGCGGCGACTGGCTGAACGGCAGCGAGAATCCGTCGTAGCTGTTCTGCACGGTGTGATGCCGCTCCAGCAGCTGCGCGATCTCGACCAGGTCAGCCTTGGCCATCGCGCGGTGCGTCTTCAGCACATGTCGCTGGTAGGAAGGCAACGCCACGGCCGCAAGCACCGCGATGACGGCAACGGTGATCATCAGTTCGATCAGGGTGAAGCCCGTCACCTGCTGTTGTCTGCTGGATGTGCGCATGGCAGCTCCCGTATTCCTGGTAGTCATCGGATCTGGCGCCACGACTGGCGACCACAGGCACGCTGGCCATACGCGGTATCCGCGCCCGGCGTGTTCAGAGCCACGATGCAGCGGTCCAGCGATCCATCGACCGTGCACTTCGGATCGCTGGGATCGCAGCCCTTCAAGGTGGTGCTGTTGACATTGGTGGACAGCACGGGCGCACCGGTTGCGATGTCTCCGCCGCGGGTCAGCGCACCGGCACCGCAGTTGGCGCCGCACAGCGCGTTTCCGCCGACCTCGTCGGTCAAGCCGCTCATCGCCGGCTGGCCGGTCAGCATGTTCAGGCGATAGCGCCAGTTGGTGCCGCCGCCGGTGCCGCAGACCGCCTGCCCGGGCACATAGGTGGTGAACATCACCGCGCCGCCCTGCAGCGTCGGATAGCCGAAGAAGCGCTCACCCTCCACATCGGAACCCACGATCAGGTCGACGTACCAGCCGCGCTTGCTCGCGTAGTCCACGCCGTTGCCCGACACGTCACGGAAGCCGGCACCATTGGCACTGACGGTCTGCCCCACCAGCGAATCACGGCTGGAAATGGCAGTGGAGAGGTTGTCCCAGAGCCCATACAGCGTCTGCACCGGCGAATTACGGGTCACTGCATTGTCGTCAGCGGTGAAGTAGCGACCGGTACCGAAGAACAGGCTGACGCCACCGCCCGGCCCCGCCGAGACTTCGATCGCGCCGGTAATCGGCTGGGCGACAGCGCTGCGCACTGCGGTGAACAGCGGCGTGCCATTGAGGGCCACATTCCAGGCGCTGGGATCACCGCCACGCAGGTCGAAGCGCCACATGTTGCCCTGCATGTCGCCGCCATAGACGGTATCGGCCAGGCCACTGCTGTTGTGCAGTGCTACCGCGGTGACATGGTTGAGGCCATTGGCGACTGCGTACTTGCCCGCCGTGGGGTACACGCGCTTGAGGATCTCGCCGGTGCTGATGTCCACCACATAGAGCACCGGTCGGCCGGTGCTGGAATTGACACCGTTGCCGAACAGGGCGACGAACCGGGGCGGACTGTCCGCGTTGGGGCCGGCGACGGGCACCACGACCGGCTTGCCCATGACGAAGCCCAGGTCCGATTCGGTCTTGCCGGAAATCTCCCAGAGCACGTTTCTGGCGGTGAATCCGGTCGGATTGCTGATATCCAGGGCGAACACCGAACCGTTGCCCACTGCCGTGGCCGACGGCCCGCGCGACGCGCCGCCGCCGCCGGTCGAACCGACCAGTACCGTGCGCCAGGCATCGCCGTAGTAGACGTCCGACGAGGTCAGTCCGCCATCCACGTAGTAGCGATGACCATAGGTAGGGTTGGCCAGCTCCGCCATGTGCTGCAGCGAGGCCGATGGAATGAAGGCGAACTGCTCGCTGCCCGCCGAGGTGCCGGTGCTGGCATTGAAGCCATGCAGCATGCCGTCGTTCGCACCGACGTAGACCATCGAAGGTGGGCCACCGTTTGCCACCTTGGTCGCCAGGTAGGCCCGATAGCTCAAACCGAGCGTGGTCTTCCAGCTCACTCCCCCCTGCGCCTGCCACGAGGTGAAGCCGTAGTCGTCCTTGTTGGACACAATCTCCACGCTGGAATTGACGATATCGCCGAGCAGTGAGCTGCGCGGGCGGAAACCGCTCACCGGTGAGCCGCGCAGGTAACTGACCAGATCCGCCACGGTGTGCGAACCGAACCAGTTCGGCACCGTGTTGAGCCCCATGTTGCCGAGCTTCTCGGCGCGATCACGCCCGGGAACGTTGTCGGCGGTGAAATCGGCCGCTGCCACCGGCACCAGTTGGTTGGACGTGTTCACATAGGTGGGTGCGGTCGACATCACGATGGTCCGCCCGGAGGCGCTCATCTTGGTCGACGCACGCCACAGTTCAGCGCCGGCGCCTCCGGTGCTCGTGGTCTGGCTGGCGATGACATCACCGGTCCAGTCGTTCGAGCCCGACGGCACCGTGTAGTGCGCGGACACGGTGAAGGAGCCGGCGTTGACACGGGCGCCGGTGCCGCTGCCACCCACCGGGGCCTCGCCAGCCGCAGCGCTGTCGAAGATCGATTCCAGCGCGGACTTCAGCTTGGCCGGATTGCGCGCCAGGAAGTAGTTGTCCGGTACACCCGGCACCTTGCTGTCCCACTTCCTGCCTTCCGGCACGCCGTACTTGGCGGCGTACCACAGCGGGCTTTCCAGCTGCCCAGCCTGGCCGGTACCCAGTTTGTAGCGCATCACGACCGCGCCGGTCCAGGTAGCCGGCGGATCGGCGCTGGTGCTCAGCACAGAACCGTTGCGGTTGCCGGGGCGCAGCACCAGCCGCTGCACGTTGTCAGCCGCATTGGAGCCCACGATCGTGTAGCCGGTCAGCATCGCGTTGCCTGCATAGGCGGACAGGTTCTCGATGCGGACCAGCACTTCGTCTTCGCCGACCTTGTTGCGAACGGCGTTGTTGCTGCATTCACCACTGTTGGAGCGCCAGCAGATGTTGCGGAATGGCGTCGTGCCACCGTCGCTGCAGGTGCTGCCAACGCAGTAGCTGAGCATGGAGACCACGTCGTTGTCGTGGTCATTGCCCCACAGCGAATCCTCCCAGACCAGCGAGAAACTGCCGGCCTTGCCATCGGCTCGGTAGTCACGGCCATAGACGTAGTTCGGCGATACCGCTGATCGCTTGGTGCCGACGCCGACCGAGCCGAGGAAACAGCTGCGCCAGCCGCTGCTGTTAATGCCCGCTCCTTCGGTGTTGTTGGCCTGGCACAGGGGGGCCAGGGTGATCTTGCCATTGCCCACCGGAATCTCGAACTTCGGCAGGCTCTCAGCCATGGCCACGGTGTAGGTGGTGGCGGTCAGCTTGTAGGTGTTGGGTTTGTCCTGCACGCCCGGACGCAGATCGGTCTCGGCAGCGGCCTTGGCCAGCCCCGAGATCAGGTAACTGCCTTCCGTGGACGGCACGTCCGGGCAGATGCCGCGCACGAGCGAAAGGCCTGTCACCTTGACCGCACGGCAGATGTCCTCATGGGTGTTGATCGAGGCATAGCGATTGGTCAGGCCGACACGGCCTGCCATGTAGCTGCCACCGGTGATGTTCTCCTGGTTGCCGATCGCATCGGTCGCCGCCGCTGCCGTGGTCAGGCCAGTGACCGTACCGATGTTGTCGCTGTCGAAGGACGGCAGGCCCGAGGACATCACCAGGATGTTGCAGGTAGCGCAGTAGGAGTTGCCGCCGTCGTTCGGCGAGCGGTACGGATCCTTCCAGGCCACCGAATTGGGCAGGCCGCTGAGATCACCGCTGGCGCTGTAGATTCCCTTCGTTTCTCCCTTGATGTAGCGCAGCGCTTCGGCATACATCTCCGCCAACGGATTGCCCCAGGCGCTGCACTTCTTGGATGCGTTGCCCGGGTCGGTCAGGTTGCCCCGGCCGTCGAAGCCCTGGCGATTCAGGATGCTGTAGTCGTCACAGTCAGTCCATTTGTCCTTCCAGTTCCACTGGTCGATGCGGAAGTTGGAGATCGTATTGATGATGCCCTCGGCCCCGCCCGTCAGCGTGTTGCAGAACTGGCCATTGGACAGGTTGATCTCGTCGCCGGCTGCGCAGAAGGTCGTGCCGTTGCCGGCGATCTTGCCGATGTTGCGACGGACCACGCCGCCATCGCGCGGATTGACATAGGTGCCGGTGACCAGACCAAACCGCAGACGGCCACTTTCACCATAGGACTGCAGCAGTCCCGCCGGTTTCAGGTAGTCCCGGGTGCCGTCGTTGTACTTGCGGCAGAACGCTTCCTGGAAGGTTCCAGAACCGGTGGCGCAGACTTCAACCCGGACATTCAGGTCGGCCGCGACCGATCGGGGGGAGTCATCCTTGCCCTCGTCGCTGCGCCCCACGATGCACTGATAGCCGGCAGTCGAGGCCCATTCACCCCAGCTGCCACTGGCAACGCGCATCAGCGGTGCGCCGGTGGCACTGATGCTGGCATTGCAGAACGACATGGTCGTCTTGTACGGGGTGAAGTTGTTGATGTCGGCGCCGCTGTACACCTTGACCCAGGCGTGCAGGTCGTTGGGAATCTGCGCCCGCTCCAGCACCGTCTTGCTGGCGGTATCGGTGATGCGATGGCCGCCGTACAGCACGTAGCGCATCACATCCAGGCGGCTCATGGTCGCCCAGTTGAGGAAGTTGCCGGACCAGGTACCCGAACAGGTGTGTCTCTGCGTGCCGGTCGCCTTGGCCGTGGCCTTGAACTGGCTGCTGCTGTACGTGTAGCAGAGATTGGAGTCGAAGTACCCGGAGTAGTCGAATTTGTCCTGGTAAGTGGTGTCGAGCGTGCCGTCCTCGTCCAGATCGCTGTAGTCGCTGTAGGCCTTGTTGAACAGCTGCTCGTCGCGCGACATCACCATCATCATCAGCGGCGGCTGTGTCTTCTTGCTGTAGAGCGGCTCCTGCGCGATGTCATAGTCGCCAAGCGCAGCGAACAGCGGATAGACCAGTGCGCCCACGCCCACCAGCACGGCAGCGGCGGTGCCTGCACGCAGCCACGGGGAGGAGACAAGGCGGGAGAATCGGCGCGGAGTATTCATGGAATGAAGATCGTGTCGATGACGGCGCTGGAAGAAGGATTGGCCGGATCGTCACTGGCCAACACGGTGATCTGGTAGATGTTCTCGGTCTCTTCGTTCTTGCGCCGCCCCAGGCCCAGCGGCCCGACCGGCACGCATTTGTCCAGGCGGCGGGTATTGATCGCCGTTGCCGTGGTCTTGCCATCGGCCCAGGTCGCCGGGTCGAACACCGGGCTGCACTCTTCCTGGTTGGCCTCGAAGATCTTGCCGCTGTCGATGACAGCCTGGATCGCCGCTTCCTGCGAACGCACGTCGGCCTCGGCGTTCTGGAACGCCTGGTTCGAGCGCAGGTAGTTGGCGGCCATGCGTTCCTGCATGCCGGTCACCTGCATGCCGGCGATGCCGATCAGGGCCAGCAGGATCAACATGATCAGGGCGACATACAGCACCGCGCCGCGCTGTTGGCGGTGCGATGCGAAGGAGGGGGGGCGCGGGCGCGGATGCATGGTGGCCTCAGTTGCCGAAGAGGCGATTGCGGAGGGCGATGGTGGTCTGGTAAACGGCGCGCATGCGGCCGTCCTCGGGCGCGGTGAATGTCACGCCCATCGAGGTCAGTACCGCATTCTGGTCGGCCTGAGGGGCTGCCGAGGGATCGGGACTGGCCATCACCAGGCCCATCTGCACGGCGCCCACGCGCCGCCAGGCGTTGATGTTGGGATTGGCCGATGCCTGCACGGTGGCAGCGGTACCCTGGCGATCAATGAAGCCGGTCGGGTAGGCACTGGTCAGGCGACGATCCTGGCCGTACAGCAGCTGCATGTTCTCCACACCCTCCACCAGGGCCTCCGGCGCGCCGGCGACCAGCGCACCGTTGGGCGTGGCGTTGAAACGCACACGGTACAGTGAGGAACGTGCGCTGGCAGCGTCGTAGCCCACGTAGTACACAGCGCTTTCCGCACGATGCAGCATCGCCTGGCCTGCGGTCACCGGACGGATGAAGTTGCTCGCATTGTTCGGTGCATCGCCGAAGGTGATCGTGCCCCCTGCCTTGTCGATGCTGCGCGCCTGGAAAACGGTGGCGCTGGCGCAGTCGGCAGCGCCGTACAGCCCGGAATCGGCAACGCCACTCTGCAGCACGGCGAGTCGCGCCTTGTCGAAACTGAAAACCGGCTGCGCGACGGTACCGCCGGAAGCCGTGACCGGCACGCCGTCCGGCATCAGGTATCGCAGGGCGACGATGTCGCTGCCGTTGACCCGGTTGGGCAGCGCCGCAGCGAATTCATCGGGCAATGCGGGTGTGTAGGCGGTGCCGCCCGTCGCCGGAGTGGCCGGCAGCGTCACCGCATCGCCGGGCGCCGTATCGGTCGCCTCGTAGCCCTGGATGGATCGCTGGAAGTCCAGAGCCGGATGAGGCGTGGCCGCGAACGTCGTAAACAGCGAGACGCCATCCGGCGACTGCCGGGCCTGATCGTTGACGCAGCCGAAATGACCTGCCATGCGCAGTTCGCGCTGTAGGGTATCCATGGCGAAGCGACTGTTCTCCTGCACGCGCGCCAGGCCATCGGACAGCTGATAGGCAGCACGCGAGGCCGCGAACACCTGGACGACACCGAGCATGACGATCACGCCGATGGTCAGCGCGATCATCAGTTCGACCATGGACAGGCCGGCCATGCGCCGGGCCGGGGAAGGCACGCGCATCACAGGCGGCTCCCGGCACTGAAGGTGGTATCGCTGGCGTCAGCGTTCCAGCGCTCGTCACCCCACGTCACGCTGACCGTGTACTGGGTGCCGGCACGTGCGACCTTGGCCGTGGCCCCATCCCCCAGGGCCTTGCCGAGACGGCAGGTCCAGTCCAGGGTGAACGCGTCCTTGCCGATGTCGTTGCCGACCGGTGGCAGGCAGTTCTTGGCCGCGGTGGTCGCGGTGTAGTCGCCCACGTAGGACGGTGCCATCGAGCGGTTCATCCGCAGCTGATCAAGCATTTCGTAGGTCAGGTTGGTCGCCTGGGTGCGATAGTTGGCGCTCTGCACGAAGCGCACGTTCATCGTCTGCAGCAGTGCGAAACCCAGCAAACCGACCCCCAGCACCAGGATCGCGATCAATACCTCGATCAGGCTGAAGCCGCCCTGCGCGTTGCGCGGGGAACGGAAACGGGGCGTTCTCACTTGCAGTCCTCCTTCAACAGACGCACCTGCCCGGTCGGGGACAGGCGAAGCGTGCGCTGCAGCGGCTGCTTGCCGCAGTTGTCCGGGCGCAGCGTCAGGTCGAGCGTGGCATTGGCGCGATTGCGGCCCCGCGGGTCGAAACTCACCGACAAGTCGGGCGTACCGACGGCGACCAGCGCCGAACGCCCGGGGCTGTAGCGCAGGACGGTTTCGCCGGCACTGAGCGCGCCGTCGCCGTTGCTGTCGGCCCAGACCAGCCAGCCATCGGTCCAGCTGTCGCCATCACAGGACGTGCCTCCGGCAGAGGCACACACCCCGCCGCCCCTGCGGTTCTTCACCGCTTCACTGCGGGCCAGCGCCATCGACGCGATGAGGTCATTGCTGGTGGTGGCGATGCGGTTGGAGCGGATGGTGCTCTGGAAGCTCGGAAACGCGATCGTCGCCAGCACGCCCAGCACGACCACCGCGATCATCAACTCAACCAGCGTGAAGCCGTTCTGCCGGCGCAAAGACATGTGGACGCTCCCCAGCGTATTGATCGCCACCATGGGCCATCACCCTGCCGCCAGCAAGCGGCGGCAGGATGAACGGTCAATCCGGGGCGACGGGCGTCAAACGCTTGACGAACCGCCCTTCCCCACCGCTGCCGGCGCGATCCCCATCGCGCCGGCACGGTCTCAGGCCAGCACCTGGTAACAGGGCTGGTACTCGCCGGAGATCTTCATCCGGCGCTGCTCGACGAAGGCGCGCAGCAGCGCGTCCAGGGCCTGCATCATGTCCGGGTCACCGTGGATCTGGAACGGCCCGAACTGCTCGATGCGGCGCATGCCATCCTCCTTCACATTGCCGGCAACGATGCCGGAGAAGGCACGACGCAGGTCCGCCGCAAGGGCATGCGGCGCACGCCCATGGTGCAGATCCAGTGCAGCCATGGCCTCATGCGTCGGCACGAAGGGCTGCTGGTACTCCCACGGAATCTCGATGGACCAGTTGAAGAAGAACGAATCCTTCTGCGCCAGGCGATGCTCGCGCACGCGCTTGATGCCGGCGGACATCTTCCTGGCCACGGCAACCGGGTCGCCGATGATGATCTCGTAACGCTCTGCGGCGGCATCGCCCAGGGTCAGCCGGATGAAGCGGTCGATCTGTTCGAAATACGGCGCAGCCACGGTCGGGCCGGTCAGGATCAGAGGGAACGGCAGGTCCTTGTTCTCGTCACGCAGCAGGATACCGAGCAGGTACAGGATCTCCTCGGCGGTGCCGACACCACCGGCAAACACGATGATGCCGTGACCGATGCGGACGAACGCCTCCAGGCGCTTCTCGATGTCCGGCATGATCACCAGGTGGTTGACGATCGGGTTGGGCGATTCCGCGGCGATGATGCCCGGCTCGGTCAGGCCGATGTAGCGGGTCACCGTCTTGCGCTGTTTGGCGTGGGCGATCGTGGCCCCCTTCATCGGGCCCTTCATCGCACCCGGTCCGCAACCGGTGCAGATGTCCAGGCCGCGCAGGCCCAGCTCGTAGCCTACCTGCTTGGTGTACAGGTATTCATCGCGCGAGATCGAGTGACCGCCCCAGCAGACCACCAGGTTCGGGTCACCGGGGTTGAGGATGCGGGCGTTGCGCAGCAGGCCGAACACCGCATTGGTGATGCCTTCGGAAGACTCCAGTTCGGCCGCGTAGGCCGGGCCCATTTCGATGGCCATGTACGCGAGGTCGCGGACCACGGCAAACAGCAGCTCGGCCACGCCGCGGATGATTTCGCCATCGACGAAGGCCATCGCCGGCGCGTTGACCAGGTCGATGCGCACACCGCGATCCTGCTGCGCGACCTGGATGTCGAAGTCGGGATAGAGATCGCGCGCCGCGCGCGGATCATCCGACGCACTGCCGCTGGTCAGCACAGCCAGCGCGCAGCGGCGCAGCAGCTCGTGCATGCCGCCGCCGGAGGCGTCGCGCAGGCGCGCCACTTCTGCCCGCGACAGCACATCCAGCCCCCCGCGCGGGTAGATCCGCGCGTCCTGTACCGGCAGCGCACGGGCCGCCTTTTCGTTCGTGGTCATATCCAACGTTTCGCTTCCTTCAAGGTTTCCGACTGTACTGCCGCCCCCTTAAAAAGCAAAACGGCCGGGAATCCCGACCGTTGGATGTGTGCTGACCGCGTTCGCCATTCCGGGACCGCATCTGCGGCATCGGCGCCGCGCACGAACCCGGATGCTACGCCGATGTCGTGGCCACTGCAAGAACTTTCACCCGAACGGGAAACGGCCGGGTTGCCCCGGCCGTTTCCGTCTACTGCGTGATGTTCCGACGGATCAGAACTTGTACTTCAGGGTCAGCTGCATCGACCAGCGCGACACGGCAGTGTTGCCCTTGTCGTTGTTGTTTTCCTGGATCGCGGGGTTGTCGGTGGAACCGGTGAACGAGTACACGTACTTGCCGGTCGCCGGGTCGATACCCGCGTAGTTGGCGACGCGACGGGTGGCGTAGAAGCCGTAGTCGTCGATCAGGCCCCACTTCTTGTTCAGCAGGTTGCCGACATTCATGATGTCCAGCGCGATCTCACCCTTGTGGCTCTTCACGAAGCCCGGGAACTCCTGGCTGATGCGGACGTCGAAGGTGTTGATCCACTTGGCACGGTGCGAGTTGGCCGGGACCACGCTGCCACGGTAGGCATCGAGCTCCGGATTCTGCGCCAGCCAGTTGAAGAAGTCCTGCTCCATCTGCGCGCTCTGCACGAAGCGACCACCGACCACCGAACCGAACAGCACGTCACCCGGGCCGCTCGGCACATAGAACAGATCGTTGGTGGTAGCACCGTCGCCGTTGGCATCGTTGTAGAAGATGTAGCTGTACGGACGGCCCGAACGACCTTCGTAGAACAGGCCGACGCGGGTGGCGTTGTCACCGAAGAAGTTGTGCTTCCACTCCAGGGTGCCGGTGATGCGGTCCTTGATAGCGTAACGCGAGTCGTAGGCCACGTCTTCGTTGGCGTTGAAGATCAGCGTGTTGTTCCAGTTCGAGGTGTTCTGCGAGCTGGTCAGCGGGCTGACTTCCTTGGACTTGGTATAGGTGTAACCCAGCGACCAGCCCCAGTTCTCGGTCAGCGGCTTGGCCAGCGAGAAGGTAGCCTGCGTACCACGCCCCTTGTCGGTGTTGCGCATGACCAGCACGTCGCCGATGTCGCTCGGACGGTTGGCACGGTCGGTGGCACGGTTGGTGCCGGTGGTCATGCCGAAGTTGGTGCCACCCGACATGCGGCTGTTCGCCGGATTACGGCCATTCGCATCCCAGTAGATCGCACGACCGTCCTGGCCGTAAGCGGTCGGCGCCGAAACGTCGAGACGGTCGAAGTAGATGCCGTCCTTGACCTTGGTCATCAGGACTTCGGCCGACGCCACGATGCCGTACCACGGCAGCTCATGGTCGAACGCCAGGTTGGCCTTCCACACCGACGGCAGGCGGGTGCCCGGGGCGATGATATCGACGTTCTGGCGCGCAGCTGCGGGGCCACCCGCCGGAATGTACGGATTGTTGCCGTCCGGGGTGAAGCCGCTGGTCAGGTTGCGCTCATCGTACTCGATGTAGTTCAGGCCGGTGTTCTGGTAGGCACCCGCCAGCCACACGTTCGGGGCAGCGCCGCCGAACAGGCCCACGCCACCACGCAGCTGGGTCGGGCGCTCGCTGTCGAAGGTGTAGTTGAAGCCGACGCGCGGCTGCACCAGGTTCTTGTCGACCAGCTGGGTGTTGTTGAAGCCGTACAGCTGCTCGATGCGCGGGTTGTACAGGCGCTGGCTGCTGAAGTCAGGCATGTCGACGCGGACACCGAACATCAGGCTCAGGTTGTAGTTGATCGCCCAGGTATCCTGGACGAACACACCGGTGTTCTTCAGGGTGAAGTCTGCCGGGATATCACTGCGGCTGCCGCCGGCGCGCGGGGCACGCAGCTGGTAGCGCGCGATGCGACCGTTCAGGAAGTCCTCGACGCTGTTGAACTCGTAGACGCCGTTGAGGTTGCGGCCGTAGAAGTTCATCAGGTCGTTCTTCGAGTAATCGAAGCCGAACTTGACGGTGTGATCGCCGATGTACCAGGTACCGGCACCGAAGGCGCTCAGTTCCTTCGATTCCACGATGTTGACGTGCGTGTTCTGCTCGGTACCGACGTACAGCGAGTCGTTACCCGAACGGATGCGGATCTGCGGCATGTCGACCAGCGGAACGCGGTTGGCCGAGTAATCCTTGTGCGAGACCTTGAACTCGGTCGAGAAGTTCTCGGACCAGTCGCTGAACAGTTCGCCCATCCAGGTTTCGTATTCGGTCGGCTGCTGGTACCAGAAGTTGCTCAGCGAGATCGCACTGGTGCTGACCTGCGGGAAGCGGACGACGTTCTGCTCCATCTTGTTGTAGCGCAGGGCCGCACGGTGGTTTTCATTGATGTTCCAGTCCAGCTTGACCGCGTACTCTTCGATTTCGGTCTTGCTGTTCGGTGCCGTCAGGCTGCCCGGGTCATAGCCAAGTCCACCCAGGAAATTCTGGACGTCGGTGATCTGCTGCTGGGTGATGGTGCCCTTGCCGATCGGGGTGTCGCTCAGGCTGATGCCAGCGGCCGAACGCTCGTACTTCTCGTAGTTGCTGAAGAAGAACAGCTTGTCCTTGACGATCGGGCCGCCGAAGGTCATGCCGTAGGTCTTCTCGTCCTCGAAGCCGTTGAACTTCTCGCCACGCAGTTCCTCGCGGACCATGTCCTTGTCGCGGTAGGAACCGTAGACAGTGCCATGGAACTCGTTGGTACCCGACTTGGTCACGGCATTGATCACCGCACCGGTACCACCGGCGATGGTGGTGTCGTAGTTCGCGAGATCGATGTTGATCTCCTGGATGGCATCCATCGACACCGGCTGACGCTCGGTCGGCAGGTTGTTGGAGCCCAGGCCGAACGGATCGGAGGCACTGATGCCGTCGATACGGATCGCGTTGTAACGGGTGTTCTGACCGCCAGCCGAGATCGCGCCGTCAGCCTTGCTGACCTGCGAGATGCGCGGGTCCAGGCGGATGTAGTCCTGGATGTTGCGGTTGGCCGACGGCAGCGCGTCCATCGTTTCGCGGGTCACGTTCGAGCCGGTACCCATCTTGGTGGCGCTGAAGATGTCCAGGCCGCCCGCGGTGGCGACAACGTTCACGGCGTCCAGGTTGGTGGCCGCCACGTCGCCGGTCAGGTTGGCATTGACGGTGTTGACCTGGTTCAGGTTCAGGTAGACACCCTCTTCGGTCTTGGTGCCTTCACCCGGCTTGGTGATGGTGATGGTGTACGGACCACCCACGCGCAGGCCGCGCGCGTTGTAACGACCCGACGCATCGGTCGTGGCGCGCGAAACGGTGCCCGACTCGGTGTGGGTGATGGTGACTTCAGCACCGGCGACAGGCTGGCCTGCGGCGGACACGACCTGGCCGCCGACACCTGCAGAGGTGCTCTGGGCGAAGGCGGGAGCGGCAGCAAGTGCGGCCACGAGACCAAGGGTGAGCTTGGACATCCGGAGTGGGTGGGTCATCTAGGGTAGCCTCGATACGAGTTGGCGATGGCGGAAAAAAAAGGCGCATCCAAGCGGCCTTGCGGGTGGCCGACTGGACAGTGATCTGGGGTTCCCGACCGTGTTGGCTGAAGGCAGCCATAACGGTTAACACTAGATTAACACGCTACGCCATCAATGTGACGGTTGTGCGACAAACGGCACCGGATCGCAACGCAATCATGACGGGATCTTCATCCCGCCTTACGTCGCCCTTCACCCTGCCGGGCGTGCGCTGCCTGCATCCAGGATCTGCCCCCGCCAGGCCGAGCCGGCGCTGGACAGCAGGGTCACGGCCGCGGCGGCGGCGGCCTCGGGCCCCTGCGCAGCCGGGTCCTGGTCGATCGAGTAGGCACGGGCGCGCAGGGCCGTGCGCAGGGGCCCCGGGTACAGGCCGCTGACCCGGACCGGACTGCGGCCCAGCTCATCATGCAGGCTGGCGATCAGGCCGCGCAGGCCATGCTGGGCGGCGCCATAGCCTCCCCAGTAGGCCTGCCCCACCCGTTCCGGGGCATCGACCGTGAACACCAGCGCCGCATCCTCGCGCTGGCGCAGCAGCGGCAGGCAGGCCTGCGCCAGCCAGGCGGGTGCGGTCAGGGTGACGTGGACGGCGCGGGCGAAACTCGCCGGGTCGGCCAGTTCGAACGGGGTCAAGCCCGGGAAATGGGCGGCGCAGACAAGTAGCCCGTCCAGTCGCCCCAGCTCCGTCTGCAGCGCCTGGGCAAGGTCGGCGTAGTCATCTGGACCGGCCCCTTCCAGATCCAGCGGATACAGCAGGGGCTCGGGACCGGCTGCCTGCACCTGGGCATAGACCCGGTCCAACCGGCGCGGCTTCCGCCCCAGCAGGACCACGGTCGCGCCTGCGCTGGCGGCGGCCACCGCGGCGGCACTTCCGAGGCCACCACCGGCACCGGCCACCAGCACCACGCGGTCCTGCAACGGGCGGCCATCGAGCGCCCCGTTGGTCGGTGACGTCGATGGCTGCGCACTCATCCCAGGGTCGCCTCTTCGACGATGCGCTTGAGCTCGCCGGATTCGAACAGCTCCATGATGATGTCGCAGCCGCCGATCAGCTCCCCGTTGATGAACAGCTGCGGAAACGTCGGCAGGTTGGAAAAACGCGGCAGGTTCGCGCGGATTTCCGGCTCCTCCAGCACGTTGACGGTGCGCAGGGAGACGGCGCCGGCAGCCATCAGCGCCTGTACGGCGCGGCTGGAGAAGCCGCACGTCGGGTATTGCGGGGTGCCCTTCATGAACAGCACGAGCGGGTAACGATCGACCTCGGCCTGGATTTGCTGCATTACCGCCACAACCACACTCCTTGCTTCGCCGGACAAACCGACCGCGATGGTCGGCTAGACTGCCCAAGGTAGCCGCCATTGTAAGCGGATGGAACCGGCTGCCGCCGCCCCTCTGGCCACGAACCTGTCCATGCCCGTCGAACTGCCTGCCCTGCCCTACCTGTCCGGCTCCCTGCAGCCCCATCTTTCCGCGCAGACCGTGGAACTGCATCACGGCGGGCACCACCGTGCCTACGTCGATACGGTCAATGCAGGCATCCTTGGTACCGAATGGGAAGAGGCCTCGCTGGAGGAGATCGTCCGCCATGCCCAGGGCGCTCTGTTCGACGCCGCGGCCCAGGCCTGGAACCACGGGTTCTATTGGCAGTGCCTGCGCCCGCGCGGCGGCGGTGAGCCGCAGGGACGGCTGGGCGAGCTGGTCAAGCGCCAGTTTGGCGACGTGCAGCGCCTGCGCGAGGAGTTCAACCGCACCGCGCTGGGCCTGTTCGGCTCCGGCTGGGTGTGGCTGGTGCAGCATCCGGGCGGCCAGCTTGGCATCCAGGCCACCCGCAACGCCGGCACCCCGCTGACCGGCGACAGCACGCCGCTGCTGTGCTGCGACGTGTGGGAACACGCGTACTACACCGACTACCAGAACGACCGCACGCGCTACCTGGAGGCATTCTGGCAGCTGGTCAACTGGGAATTCGCCGAGAGCCGGCTGCGCTGAGAACATCCGCCGGGCGTGGCCCGGCAGCACCGGGCCATGCCTGGCGACACGGCGGGCATCAGGCGCTCTCGTGCGCCGCCACCGCATCCATGACCCGGGCCGAGTACACCAGTGCCGCGCCCGCGTTGAGCGAAACCGCCACCCCGAGCGCCTCGGCGATCTCCTCGCGGCTGGCGCCCTGCTTGAGCGCGGCGTCGACGTGCACCGTGATGCAGCCGTCGCAACGGGTGGTCACGGCGACCGCCAGCGCGATCAGTTCGCGGGTTTTTGCATCGAGATGGTGGGTCTGGGCACCGGCATTGGCCAGAGTGGCGTAACCCTTGATGGTATCCGGCGAGAGCTTGCCGATCTCGCCGATACGGCCCTTCAGTTCCTTGCGGTATTCGTTCCAGTCGAGCATGACGATGACTCCGGGGAAAGGAGCCTTACGCTATCACCCTGGTTGATGCGCCGATGCGTGCATCGGCGCGTCACAGCGTTGCGCTTCCGCGTCGCGGTCAACCGCGCAGCGCCCGCACCGCCGGTGCGACCTGCAGCTGGCGCCCCAGTGCCTCCCCCACCTGTTCCAGTGCCGTGGCCAGTGCGCCGGCCTGGTCGTCGCGCAGCGTGGCGTGGCCCACCTTGCGGCCTTCACGGGGCTGCTTTCCATAGTCGTGCCAGTGGCCGCCTGCCTGGGCCAGCACCGGCGCCGGGTCCGGCATCTCGCCCAGCCAGTTGAGCATGCAGGCGTGGCCGAGCATGCGGGTACTGCCCAGCGGCAGGCCCAGCACGGCGCGAAGATGATTCTCGAACTGCGAGGTCTCGCTGCCTTCGATGGTCCAATGGCCGGAGTTGTGCACGCGCGGCGCCATCTCGTTGGCCAGCAGTTCGCCGTCGCGGCAGAACAGCTCCAGAGCGAACACGCCCACGTACTGCAGATGCTCGGCCAGCCGTCGGGCATAGCCGATGGCGGCATCCTGTTCGGCGGCCGACAGCACAGCAGGCGCCACACTGGCCGAAAGCACGCCATCCACATGCCAGTTGCCGGTCACCGGCCAGGCCTGGAAACCGCCGTCACGGCCGCGCACGGCCACCACGCTGACCTCGCGCTGGAAAGCCACAAAGCCCTCCAGGATCAGGCCGGTGTGCTCGACCTGGGCGCCCAGGGCCTGCCAGGCAGCGTCGATGTCAGCTTCGCTGCGCAACCGGAACTGGCCCTTGCCGTCATAGCCGAGGCGACGGGTCTTGAGGATGCACGGCAGGCCGAACGCGGCCGCCTTCGCGGCGAGCTCCTCGCGGCTGCGGATATCGGCGAACGGCGGCAGCGGAATGCCCAGCTGCTGGAACAGCGTCTTCTCGCTCAGGCGGTCCTGCGCTACAGCCAGCGCTGCGGGCGGCGGATACACCGGCACCCGCTCGGCCAGCCACTGCGCACTGTCCGCGGGCACATTCTCGAAGTCGAACGTCACTACATCGACTTTGGCGGCGAAGTCCGCCAGCGCCTGGCGGTCATCGAAGGCACCGACGGTGAGCGGTGCCAGCGGCCCGCTGCAGGCGTCCGCCGCCGGATCGTACAGTTCGAAGCGCAGTCCCAGCGGCGCACCGGCCAGGACCATCATGCGGGCCAGCTGGCCGCCGCCGAGGATGCCGACAGTCAGGTTCATTGGCGCGGGTCGTCGTGGGCCATTACATCTTCGGTCTGGCGCGTGCGGAAGGCATCCAGCGCCTGGCCGATGGCCGGCTGGTCGCTGGCCAGCATCGCGGCGGCGAACAGCGCGGCGTTGGAGGCACCCGCATTGCCGATGGCGAAGGTAGCCACCGGAATGCCGGCCGGCATCTGCACGATCGACAGCAGCGAGTCCATGCCATTGAGCGCCTTGGACTGCACCGGCACGCCCAGCACCGGAACCGCGGTCTTGGCCGCGATCATGCCCGGCAGATGCGCGGCACCGCCGGCGCCGGCGATGATCGCGCGCAGGCCACGTCCGCCCGCCTGTTCGGCATAGCTGAACAACACATCCGGCGTCCGATGGGCGGACACCACCTTCACTTCAAACGGAACACCCAGGGCCTCAAGCTTCTGGGCGGCGTGCTGCATGGTTTCCCAGTCGGAGCGGGAACCCATGACGATGCCGACGAGCGGCGCGTTCGGATTGGGGGTCATTGGCCGTCACCTGCCTTAAAGACGTATTCTAGCCGTCTTCCACGCAAGACGAAGAACCATGGATCGCAAGCTGCTCGACCTGCTGGTGTCGCCGGACACCCGCCAGCCCTTGTCCCTGCTGGATGGCAAGGGCCTGGAAGCCCTCAACAAGGCGATTTCCGCCGGCGCGGTGAACAAGGCCGACGGCAACCCGCTGGCACAGCCGCTGCGCGAGGCCCTGGTCACCCGTGACCGCAAGCAGGTGTTCCGGGTCGACGACGGCATCCCGGTGCTGCTGGCCGAGGAGGCCATTCCAACCGCGCAGATCGCTGACTTCCCGGCCGCATGAGCATGCTGCCGACGCCGGATGCGGCCGTCGTCGCCGCCGATGTCGCCCGCGCGCTGGCGGAGGATCTGGGCAGCGGCGACGTCACCGCCGCCCTGCTGCCCGACCAGACTGACAACGCCTACCTGCTGTGCAAACAGGATGCGGTGATTGCCGGCCGGCCGTGGTTCGATGCCACCCACCGCGCGCTCGACCCGGACGTGCGCATTGAATGGCGCATCGCCGAAGGCGAGTCCGTCACTGCCGGTACGGTACTTGCACTGCTGCACGGCCGCAGCCGCAGCCTGGTCAGCGCCGAGCGCACGTCGCTGAACTTCCTGCAGACCCTGTCCGGCACCGCTACCACCACGGCGCGCTACGTGGCCGCCGTGGCCGGCACCGGCACGCGCATTCTCGACACCCGCAAGACCCTGCCCGGCCTGCGCCTTGCACAGAAATACGCAGTGCGCTGCGGAGGCGGGGAAAACCATCGTTTCGGCCTGTACGACACGGTGATGCTGAAAGAAAACCATATCCGTGCCGCCGGTTCGCTGGCCGCTGCGGTGGCGGCCGCGCGTCGGCAATGGCCACGGTTGCCGCTGGTGGTCGAGGTCGAAGACCTGACCCAGCTCCGTCAGGCGCTGGAGTCCGGCTGCGAGCGCATCCTGCTCGATGATTTCAGCCCCGACCTGCGCCGTGAAGCCGTACGCATCACCGCCGGCCGCATTCCGCTGGAGGTGTCCGGCAGCGTCGGCCTTGGCGGCCTGCGCTCGATCGCGGAGGACGGCGTGGACTGCATCTCCATCGGCGGCCTGACCAAGCATGTACAGGCCATCGATCTGTCACTGAAGCTGGGCCCACCGCCGGGTTGAGGCCCGGTAACGCCTGACGCAACCGCGTTGCCCGCCGGGCATGGCCCGGCGCTACCGGACGCGTCATGCACTGGGGAGCGCCGGGCCATGCCCGGCCGACATTGACGGATCCACCCGGCGTTCACGACGGCGCTGCGACGCTGCGCGCATCCCCCACTGGAGCCGCGCATGCGCCGGATGCTGTTGCCTGCCTGTCTGCTGCTCGCGTCAATGCCCTTGTCCGCCGCAGCGGCCGAGGCCTGTGATGTCCCGCCGCGCTTCGGCCTGAGCCCCTTGGCCATTGCCATCCGCAACGCGGCATGCAACGAGCATCGGCTGTGGTTCCGCCCCTTCATCGACCGCGATGGCCGCGCCGCCAGCCTCAGCGTCACGGAAGCCGAGAACGAGCATCTGGCCGACAACGGCCTGATTGCCTGGCAGCGCGTCTCCCACTACTGGCGTGACAGCGGGACGCTCAACGCCATGGGCAGCATCGCCGGTGCCAGCAGTTGTGCCGCACCACTGGGCTCGCGCTATACCGACAGCGACTGCCGTGCCTTCCTGATCGACAATCCCTGGTCGGCTGCCTTCATTTCCTGGGTGATGGTGCGTGCCGGTGTCCCCGGCTTCAACACCTCGCCGCGCCACATCGACTACATCCGTGCTGCCTACCAGGGTGGCCCTTCCGGCGTGCCTTACCGGCTGGCCGATCCAGCCACGGCTAAGCCGGCCCCCGGCGATCTTCTGTGCTTCCTGCGCGACCGCAGCACCACGCTCAGCTACAGCGGACTGGTACAGGCGCTTGGCAATGGCTCGGTCGGCCATTGGAAGTCGCACTGCGAAGTGGTGGTCGCGGCCAATCTCGGCGGTGACCAGACCTTGTACCTGGTAGGCGGCAACGTCATGAACACCGTGGCGATGCGGCTGCTGCCGCTGGATCGGACCGGACTGATCCAGTTGCCTGCGGCCCGCGAACGCGACAGCACCGGCATCGAGCCCAGCTGCACGCCGGGGCGCGAGGACGAATGCAGTTTCAACCGCCAGGACTGGGCCGCACTGCTGCAGCTGACTGCGACCGCGCCGTTGATCGCACCGGCACCGGCAGCGGCAACGCCACCGATGACCACAGCGCCCGCAGTGCAGCCGGCTTCCGGTGATCCGCAGCGGATGAACTGAATCTTCTGCTTGATCCAGCAGGCATTCGCCGCCATCTTTGCCGCATTGACACCTGACGCCTTGGAACCATGCCCACCCTGCTGCTGTTGCTGATTGCCGGCGCCATCGTCTACTTCTTCTGGAACGCTGCCCGCTCCGCCGCCGAGCGCGCGGTCGAGCTGGGACGCAACGCCTGCCGGGCCGCCAATGTGCAGTGGCTGGACCAGGCGGTGCATGCCACCGGCCTGCGCCTGTCGCGCGGCGAGGATGGCCGGCTCGGTTTCGAGCGCACCTTCAAATTCGAGTATTCCTACGATGGCATCGATCGCCATGTGGGCCGGATGGTGCTGCGCGGCGATCAGCTGGTGTCGTTCACCGGCCCGGGCGCGGCGCGGATCAGCCAGATCCGGCCGGATGTGGACGATGCCGAGGATGTCTGATCCCGGACATCCACGCGTGGCGTGGATCTTCCTGATCCGGGATCGGTAGCGCCGGGCCATGCCCGGCGACCAGGTCTGTAGAACGGCAAGGCGCAAAGCTGCGCTGGACGCTCCTGTTACTTGACCACGCGCAGGTTCGGCCGGCCCTTCGGCGGCGGTCCTGCCGGCGGCGTATCCTCCGGCGGCGTGTCGTCGTCATGCAGCACTTCGTCGCCGGCCGACGCCGGTTCACTACCCGGAATGTCATCCGGCAGTGCCATGCCCTGCCCGGTCTCGCGGGCGTAGACGGCCAGCACGGCGCTGATCGGCACCTGCACCGGGTAGCTGGTACCGGAGAAGCGCGCCGAGAAGCTCACCATCTCGTTGTCGATCATCAAGCGCACTACCGCGCGTTCGGCGATGTTGAGCACCACTCTGCCATCCTTGACCGCCGAAGGCGGCACCTGCACGCCGGGGACGCCGGCGTCGACCAGGATGTGCGGGGTCAGCTGGTTGTCATTGATCCATTCCACCAGTGCCCGCAGCAGGTACGGGCGGTGGCTGGTCATGTGGAAGAAGTCTTCGGTCATGCGTGAAGTGTACGCGCCCGACGCCCCGACCGGGGCGGATCGCCTGCACGCCGGTCGGCGTGCAGACGGGAAAGCAGCGGCCGGCTCAGACGGGCAGGTCGCGCAGCTTCTTTTCCTGCTCGGTCAGGCTGCGCACGAACCCCGGGTGGCGGAAGATGCGGTTGCCGTAATCCTCGATGGCCTTGCCGTCCTTCGGCAACGCCACATCCAGTGACTGCAGGCGC
The DNA here is from genome assembly GCF_029835135.1 of Stenotrophomonas sp. GD04145. Classification (NCBI taxonomy): domain Bacteria; kingdom Pseudomonadati; phylum Pseudomonadota; class Gammaproteobacteria; order Lysobacterales; family Lysobacteraceae; genus Stenotrophomonas; species Stenotrophomonas sp. GD04145. Next base: position 191,457 of record NZ_JAODZG010000004.1, read on the forward strand.
CAGATGATCGGCGCCATCGCGCAGTCGGCCAGGCTCATTTCCGGGTTCAGGAAGAACTTGCTGGCCTTGAACAGCGGCAGCGACGCGGTCAGCAACTCCTTCAAGCGCTTGCGCCCGGCCTCGGCCTGGGTCTTGTTGCCCAGCTGGATGGCCTGCACCTGCGGCACCCAGTCGTGCTCGATGCGCAGCATCGCCAGGCGGATGCGTGCACGTGACAGCGGATCGACCGGCATCAGCGGCGGATGCGGATAGCGCTCGTCAAGGTATTCGCTCACCACCGAAGCGGCGTACAGCACCAGTTCGCGCTCGACCAGGGTCGGCACCGAATGGTACGGATTGAGGTCGATCAGGTCTTCGGGCGGATTCTGCGGATCGACCGCAACGAAATCGAACGTCACACCCTTGGCCGCAAGGACCAGGCGCACACGGTGGCACAGTACATCGTCGTTCGAGGAAAACAGCGTCAGTGTATTGCGCATGCGTACGCTCGCCGCCATCAAAGGCTCTCCTACGACAGGAGACCGCCTGCCGCATCGGCGCCGCCAGCACCGTGCCGGCGGTCGACTTCTCCCCGAGTGTGCAACCGACCATCACAAAAGCCAATAGGCCCAGCCAACGGCCGGCGGCAGAATCAGTGAACGTCCTTCCAGTATTCCTTCTTCAGCAGGTACACCAGGAAGGTCAACAGGGCCAGGAACAGGATCACCCACACGCCCAGCTGCTGCCGCTTGAGCGCAGCCGGTTCGCCGGCGTATTCGAGGAAGTTGGTGATGTCCCGCACGGCCTGGTCGTACTGGCCGGCATCAACCGAGCCGGGGCTGTCGATGCGCAGCCCGGTCACCGGCGGGTCCATGCCTGGCCCTTCGGCCTTGCCGTGCACGGCATGCTGCAGGCCCTGCATTTCCCAGAGCGGGTTGGGCATGGAGGCGTTGGCGAACAACGCGTTGTTCCAGCCCAGCGGGCGGCTGCTGTCGAGATAGAACGACTTGAGGTAGGTGTAGACCCAGTCGCTGCCCCGCACACGCGAGATCAGGCTCAGGTCCGGCGGCATCTTGCCGAACCACTTCTCGGCCTGCTCCTTGGGCATCGCCACCGGCACCGGATCGCCGATTGCCGCACCGGTGAAGTTGAGGTTGTTCATCACCTCTTCCTCGGTCAGCCCCAGGTCCTGCGCCATCCGCGAGTAGCGCAGGTACTTCAGCGCGTGGCAGCTGGAGCAGTAGTTCATGTACAGCTGCGCGCCGCGCTGCAGCGATGCACGGTCACCGAGGTCGTTGCCGGCCTGCAGCAGCTTGGTGCCGCCTTCGGCAGCGGTGGCCAGGAAACTGCCCAGCATCAGGGCGGCCGCGAGGGCCAGCCGGACCATCCAGCGCTCAGTCATGCGTGGTCACCCTCTCCGGTACCGGCTTGGTCTTGTCCAGCCTTGTCCATAGCGGCATGGTGATGAAGAACGCGAAGTACAGGAAGGTCAGCACCCGCCCGATGTAGGTCTCGTGCACGTCCGTACCCGGACCGGAGCCGATCACGCCCAGCCACACGAAGCACACGGCCAGCATGCCCAGCATCACCTTCGAGATCCAGCCGCGGTAGCGCACCGACTTCACCCGCGCCTTGTCCAGCCAGGGCACCAGGAACAGGATGGCGATCGCCGAGAACATCACCAGCACGCCACCGAGCTTGTTCGGCACCACGCGCAGCATCGCGTAGTACGGGGTGTAGTACCACACCGGTTTGATGTGTTCCGGGGTCACCAGCCGGTTGGCCTCGGTGAAGTTGTCGTGCTCCAGGAACAGGCCACCAAAGCCGGGGGCGAAGAAGATGATGAAGGCGGCGATGATCAGCAGGAAGCCGGCGCCGACGCCATCCTTGAGCGTGTAGTAAGGATGGAAGGGAATGCCATCGGCCGGTGCATTGGGCGACCAGCGGTTGCCCTTGGGCCCCTTCTTGATCTCCACGCCATCCGGGTTGTTGGACCCCACTTCATGCAGCGCGCCCAGGTGCAGCACCACCAGCAGCAGCAGCACCAGAGGCAGTGCGATCACGTGCAGCGCGAAGAAGCGGTTGAGCGTGGCATCGCTGGGCAGGTAATCGCCCATGATCCACTCGGTCAGGCCATTGCCGATCACCGGAATCGCGCCGAACAGCGAGATGATCACCTTGGCGCCCCAGAACGACATCTGGCCCCACGGCAGCACGTAGCCCATGAAGGCCTCGGCCATCAGCACCAGGTAGATCAGCATGCCCAGGATCCACACCAGCTCGCGCGGTTTCTGGTAACTGCCATACAGCAGCCCGCGGAACATGTGCAGGTAGACCACGATGAAGAACAGGGATGCACCGGTGGAGTGCATGTAACGGATCAGCCAGCCCCACTCGACATCACGCATGATGTATTCGATGGAGCCGAAGGCCTCCGCCGCGCTGGTCTTGTAGTGCATCGTCAGGAAGATGCCGGTGACGATCTGGTTGACCAGCACCAGCAGCGCCAGTGAACCGAAGTAGTACCAGATGTTGAAGTTCTTCGGCGCGTAGTACTCGCTGACGTGCTTGCGGTAGATCGGCATCAGCCCCGGCGCGCGGGCGTTGACCCAGTCGGCGACGCCTGTCGCGGTACGGCTCAGGATATTGGCCATCAGGCTGCCCCCTCCGGATCGACACCGATGATGAGCGTGTTGTCGTCCTGGTAGTGGTGCGGTGGCACCAGCAGGTTGATCGGCGCCGGCACGTCCTTGAAGACGCGGCCGGACATGTCGAAGCGCGACTTGTGGCAGGGGCAGAAGTAGCCGCCCTTCCACTGCGGGTCATACGGTTCGGGGCGGATCTCGGCCACCATCTCCGGCGAGCAGCCCAGATGCGTGCACAGGCCGACCAGCACCGACACATCGGGCTTGATCGAGCGCAGCTCGGGATTCTGCTTGAGCACGTAGGCGGGCTGCTGGTCCTTCTCGCCGGACTCCGGGTCCTTGAGGCGGTCGTCGAGCCCATGCAGCGCGTCGAGGATCGCCTTGGACCGTTTGACGATCCAGATCGGCTGGCCGCGCCATTCCACGATCAGGCGCTGGCCTTCCTGCAGGGCACTGATATCGGCCACCACCGGTGCTCCCGCGAGCTTCGCGCGGGCACTGGGGTTCCACGATTTGATGAAAGGAACTGCGGTGAATCCGACGCCGACGGCGCCAACCACGGCTGTGGTGGCAGTAAGAAAACGCCGACGTCCGGTATTGACTGGATCGTGTACCCCATCGTTGGCCATCCGGCACTCCGATATTGATTAGGTAGCTTTGAGGCTGCCAGCGGTCTGGTGGGGGCCAGAGCCGCATTGAATCATGGGCGAGTGTAGCGGAACCGTTACGCGCCACACAACGCATTGCAACAACTCTTTGCACCGTGTGCCGACCGGCAGCCGGCGATGGGCCGTCAGTCGGCACCGGCACCGGCCGGACTACTGGTGACTCAAGGCACTGCGGTAACGCTCGGCCAGCTGGCCCACCCGACGCACGTAGTACTGGGTTTCGCTGTAAGGGGGCACGCCACCGTGGCGGTCGACCGCACCTTCCCCGGCGTTGTAACCGGCGGCGGCCAGGGTGAGGTTGCCATTGAATCGCTTCAGCAGCCACGACAGGTACTGCACCCCGCCACGGATGTTCTGGCCCGCATCGTAGGAATCACTGACCCCGAAGCGCGCGGCAGTCGGCGGCATCAGCTGCATCAGGCCCTGCGCACCGGCGCGGCTGAGTGCGGTCGGATTGTAGGCCGACTCGGCATGGATGATCGCCCGGACCACCGCCTCCTCCACGCCGAACTCGCGCGCGGCCGAAGCGATCTCGGTCTGGAAGGCCGTCGTGTTCAGACGCACGGTGCCGAAGTCCACGCGCGGGTTGGCCCCACAGGCGTAGCAGCGCTCCATGAAGCTGTAGCGGATGGTGCGCACCGGCCCCAGGTGGGCAACCTGGCTGGGCCGCGCACTGGTGTAGTGGCGCACCCCATCCTTCATATAGGAATAGACCTGGCCACTGACCATGCGCCCGGTGCGGGGCGTGCCGGCAGCAACTGCCGGAGTCGAAGCAGGCACCGGTGCAGCCGGCACGGGCACGGCGGCACTGGCGGCCACCGCCACCGGATTGCGCTCGATGCTGGCCACGGTGGCCGGCACAGGCCTGGCAACAGTCGCTGCCGGGCGGGCCGGGCGGGCGGCCTCCCGGCTGTAGCTGATGGTGCTGCATTGGGCACCGGCCACACGCTTGCTCACATAGCTGGTGACCCCGTCTGCCCCCTGGCACTTGTACAGGGTGCCGGCGCTGGCCGGCGCAGCGGTCAGCGCAGCGATGATGATCGCCGTTGTCCCCAGTCTCCCCTTCATGGCCGCGAGTGTCCCAGCTTCGCCCCGCGTTGCCAAGCCGTGCGGCTCAGCCTGTGAC